>NZ_JBEZKZ010000111.1:0-16881 GCF_040651895.1 Streptomyces sp. NPDC048352 | reverse complement strand
GAGCCCTTGGACTTCACGTAGCCGTTGATCGACGGCGAGGGGCCGATGAAGCCGATGTCGAGAGAGCCGCCGTTGAGGGCTTCGATCTCGGACGGACCGGCGTTGAAGGACTGCGGCTTGACCTTGGTGCCGTTCAGTTCCTTCTCGATCAGGCCTTCCTGGAGGCCGACCAGGGCGGTCGCGTGGGTCAGGTTCGGGAAGTACCCGATCCGGACCTCGGAGGCCGACAGCTTCTTGTCGCCGGTGGTCGCGGCATTGGTCTTGTCGTCCTCCTTCTTCGCCTCGGATCCGTAGCCGCAGGCCGTGAGGAGGACAGGAAGCGTCGCTGTGACGGCGATGGTGCGCAGGAGGGTGAGCGGTCTTGCGGCAGACACGGAGGTGTCCTTTCACGGGTGGGGTGTTCGAGGAGGCGCGGGGGAGACGACGCGACGTCGGGGCGGTCGGTGCGCAGGGCATCCGCTCCCGGCCGTCGGGGACGGGCTTGCCGTTGTAGGCCGAAGCGAAAGGGTGTCGCGATGCCGCGGGGCGGAGGGCCGGCGAAGGTCCTGCGGGGCGGCGAGGCCGGCCGAGGGGGCCCGGGCCGGCGGCAGACGGAGCGCGGCGTGGCACGTGCACAGCCGTGCGCTTCGCGCGGAGCCTGACTACGGAGAGGGTGTCAGGAAGCGTGACAGATGGAGCTGGACGTACGGACCAGGTCGATGTGTCGGCGGGTGGTGAGAAGGGTCGGCAGATGGCCTGCGCGGGGCGATGTGCTCACGACGGCCACCTCCTTGATCCCTAGTTTTCCCACCGGCTTGGTAGGCATCTTGGCAGACGGTGCCGTCGGCCCCAAGAGGCCGCCCACATGGCGGACGGACCTGTCTTGGCCAGTGAGAAAGCGCAGCTGGCCGGGGGTGGCGGGTGGTTAGGGATTGATCCAGGCGCGGGGAGTCTCGGTCAGCGCGGACACCTCGGCGGGCAGGTGGGACGATGCGACGTCGGCGAGCGTCACACCCTCGAGGATCTCCCGCACGTTGGACCGCAGCGCGATCCACAAGGGGAGCAGCGACTCGGCAGGCCCGGTGTAGGACAGGTCCGGGGGCCGGACCCCGCGCACCGAGACGAGCGGTCCGTCCACGACGCGGATGACATCCGCGATGCTGATGGACTCGGCGGGCTTGGCCAGTCGGTAGCCGCCGTTGCCGCCGCGCTGGCTGAGTACGAGACCGCCCCGGCGCATGTCGTTCAGGATGCCTTCGAGGAACTTGTGCGGGATGTCCTGGGCGTCGGCGATGGCTTCGGCTTTCACCGGCCCGCCCTCCTGTGCCGCCGCGAGCTGCAGCGCAGCACGTACCGCGTAGTCTGCCCTGGCTGAGATCCGCATGGGCACATTATCCCGCACGGCTCCGGCCTGCGTTTGTCAGCCGATCGGTACGGCACCGTCCCCGGCGGTGCCTCGCCTCAGTGGAAGGCCGCTGCCACTGCGCGGTGGGAGCCGTTGAGGTAGTGCTCGCCGATGGAGCGCAGACGGCGCGTGACCGGGTGGTGGGCGGTCAGGGCACGCGCGTTGCGCCAGAAGCGGTCCAGGCCCGGGGCGTCGGCCAGTTCCAGTACCCGCGTGGTGATCTCCAGGGCGGCCTTGGACGTCACGGTCTCGGCCGTGGCGACCAGTGCGGCGACGCTCGCGGGTTCTTCGGCATCGAGGTGGGAACCCGCGTCGAGGGCCCGCCCCGTCACTGCCGTCGCCCGGTGGACGACAGCGGTGGCCGTCTGCGCGGCGGAGGCGAGTTCCCCGTACGTCAGCAGGAGGTCCGGGTCCTCACCGGGCAGGCGGTGTGCGTGGCCGCCCCTGCTGAGGTCGCGGGCCTCGGTCAGGGCGCCCTCGACGATCCCCAGGGCGACGTGGCACAGGGCGAGCCGGAGCGCCGGCTCGGCGAGCGCGGTGAAGGGCGCGGCCGACTCCTCGTCATGCGGCCGGCGTCCCAGCAGCTGCCCGGGCGTGACGGTGACGCGGTCCAGGACGACCTCGCCCGCGCCGGCGACGCGCTGGCCGAGGCGGTCGCGGGCGGGTTCGACGGTCACGCCCCGCGCGCTGCGGGGGATTCGTACGACCAGGATCTCGCCGGTCACGGTGCAGACGGCGTCCAGCACGATCTGGTCGGCGACGGTCACCGCCGTGTCCACCGACCGGCGTCCGCTCAGGAGGTAGCCGGTGTCGCGCGGCCGCAGGGTGAGGTCCGGCGCGTTCGTGTCCTCGTCAGGTGCAGGAGTGCGGACTGCGCCCGTCCACAGCCACTGCTTGCGCAGTGACTCCTCTTCGAGCGCGGTCGCCTGATGGTGATTCGAGTAGAAGCGTCCGCTCCAGGCGTGGACGTAATGACGGGCCAGCAGGGCGCCGACGGAGCTGTCCGCCGCGGCGACCGCCCGTATGACGGCGCATCCGGTGAGCCAGTCCACCCCGCGGCCAGGGCCGGGCGGGGTGAGAGCCGCCAGTAGGCCGGCCTCGTGCAGCCGCGCCTTCTCGTCGATCGGCGGCAGGCCGGCCTGGTCGCGGGCGATGGCGTCCGCGGCGAGGTCGTCCGCCACGTCGCAACCGGCCCGCAGAATCGCGTGGCGCTGCTCCTCGGCTGACCGGGCGCCGACCGTGATCGGTGTCGTCGGCACGGGCGTCACCGACGGACCGGGGTGCCGGGGGAAGGGGTGGGGGCTGGGCGGACCCCGGGGCCATACGGAACGGCGGTGGTCATGTCGGGCTACTCCGGAACGTTGGTGTTGGCCTCGGCCGGTCGCCGGGAGGTAGGGGTGGCGTAGCAGGGGTCCGTGGCACGCCAGGAGTCGCGAACCTCCCCTGGCGAGTCCCCCCGGGATCCCTCCCTTTCCGATCGGATTAATAGGAATACTGTCCGATGTCGTATCCCTCAGCAAGGGCTTGACCGGATAGTGGGCACGCCCGTCTCGAACTCTGAGCTGCCGGGTCGTTCGGGTGGACAGGGCGGTTGCGGCACAGCCCTGCATGCCGACGATCGAATTCCGGTAGCCGGCGGGTGGACGAGAGGCCGAGGCGAAGGCGGCTTCCAGCCGTGCGACGGCCCGGCACAGGCCATTCCGCCGCGCACCGCCGATTTCTACAAGAACGTCGGCCGCCCCTGGGCCACGATCACTCCCCACCATCCCGGTGATGACCAACAGGCCTCTGAGCAGGGGGAATTCCGGCATGTCCGCAAACATCCGCACCACCGCACGACGTACCGCGGCCTGGCGCCGCGCCCTGGCCGCCACCGCGGTTCTCGCATCGACCGGGTCGATCCTCGCCCTCACTCCGGCGCCCGCGCAGGCCGCGCTGCCGGCCCAGTCGATCGCAGACCCGGTGCACTACTGGAACGACGTGCTGCAGGAGGCCTTCCGCAGGACGGGCGGCGGGCCCGTGCCGATGGCGCGGGCGGCGGCGATGATGAACGCCGCGATCTACGACGCGGAGAGCTCGTACCAGCTCAAGTGGAAGGGGCGGATGACCTCCGCCGCCTACATCACGGCCGAGAACTACGCCGGCATCGCCGAGGGGCCCGACGAGGAGGAACGGGTCATCGCTCCAGGCCACACGGGAGGTGTCCAAGGCGCGAGGGCTCACCGTCTACCAGAACGCCCGGCTCTTCGCGCTCGTCTCGATCGCGCTCGCCGACACCGGCATAGCCGTCCGCGATGCGAAGTTCGCCACCCCGATCGACCTGTGGCGCCCGGTCTCCGCGATCCGCGAGGGCGGCCTCGACCCGCAGTGGAAACCGCTCCTGAAGAACAACGCCGGCGTCAACGTCAGCCCCTGCTTCCCCGCCTACGTCTCCGGCCACGCCTCCTTCGGCGCCGCCTGGGCCGGAGTGATGAAGCGGTACTTCGGCAGTGACGACCTCGCCTTCGACCTCACCACCGACGAGCCGCTCGCCCCGGTCAAGACCCGGCACTTCACCAGCTTCAGTGCTGCCGCGAAGGAGGACGCCGACAGCCGGATCTGGCTCGGTGTCCACTTCCCGTGGGACGCCACCGACGGCCTCACCCTCGGCGAACAGGTCGCGAACCAGGTGTTCACCACCCAGCTCCGCACCCTGTAGCGCGCCCTGCGGGGGCGGGCCCGTACCCCGCCCCCGCGGCCGCCGTGGGGCTTGCGGCGCGCCGGCGAAGGAGGGGGCCGGACGTAAGGGAACCGTCATCCCATCCGGCATGGTGGGCAGCCGCCTGAGCGCGTTGAATGCACGTGCGGGGCAGGTCCCGGACGGTGAGAGGGAGCGGTAGTGGACGACAGCAGGCGGCGTGGACGGCTGATCGCCGGGGCGGCGGTGACGACAGTGGCGGTGCTGGGCGCCGGGCTGTACTGGTTCCAGCCGTGGAAGCTCTGGCAGGACGACCGGGTCAGCGAGGCCCCGCCGACGGCCCGGGCCGCCCCACCTGCTGCTTCCTCGCCGGCGCAGGCCCCCGCGAGTCCCCCTCCGGCCCCCGCCGGACCGCAGACCCTGGCCCGGGGATCCCTGATCAGCCACGAACACGCCACCACGGGCACCGTGGAACTCATCCGGCTGCCGGGTGGCTCCCGGACCCTGAGGCTGGCGAACCTGGACACCAGCAACGGTCCCGACCTGCGCGTATGGCTCACCGACGCCCCCGTGAAGGAAGGTGCGGACGGCTGGGGTGTCTTCGACGACGGCAAGCACGTCAGCCTGGGCAAGCTCAAGGGCAACAAGGGCGACCAGAACTACGAGATCCCCGCCGACGTGAACGTCGCGGACTACACCAGCGTCACCATCTGGTGCGACCGGTTCAACGTCTCCTTCGGCGCGGCGGAGCTGACCAGGGCTTGAACCCTCCCAGCCCGGCGCGGTGTTGATCCCGGCCGAGCGGAAAACGCAGATGGAGGCCGTTCTCTCATCCGTGAGAGGACGGCCTCCGTCTGCGTTTTGGGGCCGTGGTGGCCGTGGTGGCCGTGGTGGCCGCGCGGGCCACCAGGACCTCCTATTGGAAATGAAAACGATTTCAGATAACGTCGGCGTCGCACAGAGCCGACGGCAGTCTTGGGAGGAAGTCCGGTGGGACATCTGCTGGTGATCGAAAGCTGGGTGGGGTCGATGAGCGGGCTGCTGCCCAGGGCCATCCGCGAAGAAGGGCACGAGTTCACCTTCGTCACCCGGGATCTGCACCACTACCTGCGCTCGGCCCCCGAGGGCGAGGGGCCGCACCCGCTGCTCGCGGCCCGCAACGTCATCACGGCGGACACCAACGACACGGACGCCCTGCTCGCGCGGCTCGAGGGCCTGCACGCCGTCCTCGGCTTCGACGGGGTGATCTCCTCGTGCGACTACTACCTCCCGGCCGTCGCCCGCGCCGCCCGCCGTCTCGGCCTGCCGGGGCCCGCCCCGGAGTCCGTCGAGGCCGCCTGCCGCAAGGATCTGACGCGCCGGATCCTGGCCGGAGCCGGCGTGCCGGGGCCCCGGTTCGCCCTCTGCGAGGGTGCCGGGGAGGCGGCGGCCGCCGCCCGCGGGATCGGCTACCCGCTCGTCGTGAAGCCGGTGGACCTGTGTGCGGGGATGCTGGTCCGCGCGGTGCGCGACGAGCACGAACTGGAACGCGCCTGCCAGGCCCTCGCGGCGTTCCCGGTCAATGCGCGCGGGCAGGACCGCGCCCCCGTCATCCTGCTCGAGGAGCTGCTCCACGGCCCCGAAGTCAGCGTCGAGACCGTCTCGTTCGGCGGCGCCACCCACGTCGTCGGCGTCACCGACAAGAGCATCGCGGGGGCGCCCGCCTTCATCGAGACCGGTCACATGTTCCCCGCCGGCCTGGAGGAGGCCCTGGCGCAGGAGGCCGCCGGGACCGCGCTGCGGGCGGTCGAGGCGCTGGGCCTGGACCAGGTGGTCTGCCACACCGAGATCAAACTGACCCCCGACGGACCCCGGGTGGTCGAGGTCAACCCCCGCCCGGCCGGCAACCGCATCACCGAACTGGTCCGCCACGTCACGGGCGTGGACCTGGTCGCCGCCTGCGTGGACGTCGCCCTCGGCCGCGTTCCCGGCCTCGCACCGCGACCGACCGGAGTGCGCAGCGCCGCCATCGCCTTCCTCCTGCCCGACAGCGCCGGCACCCTCGCCGGCATCGAGGGGGCGGAGTCCGTCCGCGCCCGCCCCGAGGTGCGCGAGCTCGCCCTCGCCGGACCCGGCCGCACTGTGCGGGCCGCCACCAGCAACAACGAGTACCTCGGGCACGTCATGACCGTCGACACCGGGGGCGGCGGCGCCCGCGCCGCAGCCGAGCGGCTGCTGGCCGGGCTGCGTCCCCGCTACGAGACCTCCCCGGCGGTGCCCGCGTGACCCTGCCGGCCCTGCGCACACCCGCAACGATCCCGGTGGGCGGGCGCCCGCCTGCCGACCCCGCCGTCCGGACCGTCGACCAGCTCTTCGGAGCGGTCCTGGCCGGTGCGTACGGTCCCGATCCCGCCCGCCGGCGGATCTCGCTCGCCTTCACCACCGTCCAGGCCGTCCGCCACGAAGGGCGGAGCAGCGGGTACCGCAACGAGGTGTTGAGCCTGCGCCTCGACGCGGCCGTCGGGTCCTGCGCCGTGGAGCCCGGAGCACTGTCCGCCGACGCCCTCGACGACTGCGTGGGGGCCACCGTCGCCGACCTCCTCGGTCACCCGCTCCTGCCCGTGCGGATCGCGGCCCTCGACGCCTACCTGGGGCACGTCCGCCCGCACACGCCGGACCACGGCGCCCGCCCGTACCCCCTGCCGGCCGGCGGTTCGCTGTGCCGTTCGCGGGCACGGGCCCGCGCCGTCGTCGACCTGGTGTCGGCCGAGGTCTCCCGGTCCGCCGAGCGCCGCCCGGTCCTGGTGGTGGGAGTCGTCAACTCGTTGCTGGAGCAGCTGCGTTCGCGGGGCCTGGACTACCTGGCATGCGACCTCAAGGGCGGTACCACCGAGTGGGGCGAGCCCGTCCTGACCGGCACGGCCGCCGGGCTGGAGCGCTGCGGGGCGATCCTCGCCTCCGGCATGACCCTCGGCAACGGCACCTTCCAGGGCCTGCTCGACCACGCCGCCGCCACCGGCAGACCCCTCGTGATGTTCGCCCAGACCGGCAGCGCCGTCCTGCCCCGATTCCTCGGAGCCGGGGTGAGCGCCGTGTCCGCCGAGCCGTACCCGTTCTTCTGGCTCGACGGCGGCCCCGGCGTCATCCACCGCTACGGAGGCCGTCCGTGACCCTCGCACCCTCCATACACAGGCCGGACGCCGCTGCCGCCGACCCCGGCCTCTCGTCCCTGCTGGGGCGCACGCCCGTCGCCCGCATCCACACCGACCTGCCCCACCCCCATCCCGGGTTCTGGGCCAAGCTCGAAGGCCTCGGCGCCGGCGGGATGAAGGCCCGCGCGGCGATGTCCATGCTGACCGGCGCCCGCCGGCGCGGTGAGCTGCGCCCCGGCGCCCCGGTGGTGGAGTCCACCTCCGGCACCATGGGCGTCGGGCTGGCCTTCGCCGGACAGGCCCTCGGCCACCCCGTCATCCTCGTCGGCGACACCGAACTCGAACCGTCGATGCGGCAGTTGCTGCGCGCCCACGGCGCCCGCCTGGAGCTCGTCGACCGCCCGGCCGCGCACGGCGGATGGCAGGCCGCGCGCATCGCCCGGCTGCGCGAGGTCCTGGACCGGACCGAGGGGGCCTACTGGCCCGATCAGTACAACAACCCGGACAACCCCGCCGGTTACCGGTCGATGGCAGCGGAGCTGATCGGCCAGCTCGACCACGTGGACGTGCTGGTGTGCAGCGTGGGCACCGGCGGGCACAGCGCCGGACTGGCCGGCCCGCTGCGCCGTCGGTGGCCCCGGCTGAAGGTGATCGGCGTCGACTCCGTCGGCTCCGCCATCTTCGGCCAGCCCGCGCGGCCGCGCCTGATGCGCGGACTGGGCAGCAGCATCCACCCCGCCAACGTCCGCCACGGTGCGTTCGACGAGGTGCACTGGGTGGGACCCGCCGAAGCCGTCGACGCCTGCCGGCGGCTCGCTCGCGGCAGCTTCGTCAGCGGCGGCTGGAGCACCGGCGCCGTCGCCCTCGTCTCCGCGTGGGCGGCCCGGGCCGAGCCGGGAGCCGTCGTCGCCACCGTCTTCCCCGACGGCCCGCACCGCTACCTCGGCACCGTCTACGACGACGACTTCTGCCTCGCCCACGGACTGACGACCACGGTCCCGGCCCGCCGCCCGCTGGAGATCCCGCACCCGGGCGCGGCAGAGGCCCTCGGCTGGGCCCGCTGCCGCACCGTCCGCGACCCCGTCGCCGCACCGCTCGCCGCGCCCCGCAGCGCGTCCCCCGCTGCTCACGATCCGGCCCCCGGAGGCGCCGCATGAGACTCACCTGGCACACCGCCTCGCTGGAACTGGCGGAGCCGCTGCGCATCTCCCGCTCCGTGATGGCCCGCCGCGACGCCGTCCGGGTCACCCTTGGGCACGAGGGGCTGTGCGGTTGGGGGGAGGCCGTCAGCAGCGCCTACCTCAGGCTGCCCACCGAGCGCGTCCTGCGCCACCTGAGCGCCGTACGCCCGGAGATCGAGCGCCTGCCGGACCCCGAGACCGCCTGGGCCGAGCTCGCCCCGGCCGGACCCGTCGGCGCCGGACTGCCCGCCGGAGTCCTCGCCGCGGTCGAGGCGGCCGTACTGGACCTCACCGGCAAGCGGGCGGGTGAACCCGCCCACCGGCTCCTCGGCAACCCCGTGCCCCCGTCGGCGGCCACGGCCCGCACCATCGGTATCGTCCCGCCCACCGCCGCCGCCGGCCAGGCCGGCCGGCTCGCCGCAGCCGGGTTCACCGTCCTGAAGGTCAAGGCGGGGTCCCCCGACCCGGCCGAAGACCTCGCACGCGTCGAGGCCGTCCGCGAAGGAGCGCCCGGCGCCGACCTGCTGCTCGACCCCAACGGAGCCTGGACCGAAGACCGCGCCCACGCCCTGCTGCCCCGCTTCGCCGCCCTCGGCGTCACCGCCGTGGAGCAGCCCGTCGCGGCCGGCCGGCCCGAGGTCCTGGCCCGGGTCGCGGCCGCCTCCCCGATCCCGGTGATCGCCGACGAGGACGCCGTCTCGTACGAGGACGCCGCGGCCCTCGCCGGCCGGGTCCACGGCGTCAACGTCAAGCTCGCCAAGTGCGGCGGCGTGCGCGCCGCGCTGCGCATCCACGCCGCGCTGCACGGCAGCGGCACCGACCTCATGCTGGGCTGCCTGACGGCCAGTTCGCTGGGCATCGCCCCCGCCGTCCACCTCGTCGACCGGGCCCGCTGGGTCGACCTCGACGGCCACCTGCTCCTCGCCCACGACCCGTGGGCCGGGATCGGCGGCGCCGACGGCACCGTACGCCCCGCCCCGCGCGGCGGCCTGGGAGTCGTGCCCCGCGCCGCCATACCCGGGGGAGCCGCACGGTGAGCACCCTCGCAGCGGTGCGCGGCTTCCCGCCGGCCGTACGGCTCCTGCTGGTCAACCAGCTCGGCGTCAACACGGGCTTCTACCTGCTCATCCCGTACCTGGCCACCCACCTCACCGACGACCTCGGGCTGTCGGCGGCGCTGGTCGGCCTGGTCCTGGGCCTGCGCAACCTCAGCCAGCAGGGGCTGTTCCTGATCGGTGGCTCAGCCGCCGACCGCCTCGGGGCCCGCGGCGTGATCATCGCGGGCTGCGGACTGCGCACCCTCGGCTTCGCCCTGTTCGCCCTGGGCGACGCGCTGCCCGTACTGATCGCCGCCTCGGTGCTGAGCGGGCTGGCCGGCGCCCTGTTCAACCCGGCCGTACGGACCTACGTCGCCCAGGAGGCGGGGGAGCACAAGGCCGAGGCGTTCGCCCTGTTCAACGTGTTCGCCACCGCCGGCGCGCTGCTCGGGCCGCTGCTGGGCGGCCTCCTGCTGTTCGGCGGCTTCCGGGCGGCGGCGCTCACCGCGGCGGGCGTGTTCGCCCTGCTCACCCTCGCGCAGGCCGCCGCCCTGCCCGCCCGCGCGGTGCCGCGGCCCGCCGGCTCCGTTCTCGGCGACTGGCGGGAGGTGGCGGGCAACCGCCGCTTCGCGGCCTTCGCCCTGGCCATGGTCGGCATGTACGGCATGGAGAGCCAGCTCTACCTGCTGCTCCCGCACGCCGCACGGCACGCCACCGGTTGGGCGGGTGCCGTCGGGCTGCTGTTCGCCGCCGGGACGCTCGCCAACCTCCTGTTCCAGCTCCGCCTCACCCGCCGGCTGTGCGCACGCGGCGGCGGCCGCGGCCGCTGGATCGCCGCCGGGCTCGCCGTCAGCGCCCTCGGCTTCCTGCCGCCGATGTACGCGGCGGGCGCCGCAGGGGAGCACCCGGCGCGGCTGCTGCCGGTCCTGGCCGGGGCCCTGTTGCTGCACCTCGGCTTGATGACCGCCCAGCCGTTCGTCCTGGAGCTCGTCCCCGCATTCGGCCGCGCCGAACTCACCGGCACCTCCTACGGCCTGTTCTACGCCGTGTCCGGCGTGGCCGCCGCGGGCGCCGGCACCGGTGTCGGCTGGGCGATGGACACCGCCGCCGACGGCGGACCGGCGTGGCTCCCGTACGCCTGCTGCACGACCCTCGGCCTCGCCTCGGCGGCCGCCGTCACGATGCTGCACCGCCGCCGCTCCCTGCCCAACGCCCCGTACCCCCAGCCCTCCCCGAGCGGGGCCCGATGAGCACCGGCAACCTCCTCACCGACCACCCCGAGCTCTACGAAGAGCGCTTCCCCGACCCCGACCGCCTCGCCGCACGCTGGGCCGAGGACACCCTGCGCCGGTACGGGGCGGGGCCCCGGGTCCTGGACATCGGCTGCGGCACCGGCCGGGACGCCGCCTGGCTGCACCGGCACGCGGGGCGCCGCGTCACCGGCATCGACACCGCCGCGGCCATGCTCGACCACGCCCGCCGCCGGCACCCCGGCCCGGACTACCACCGCGCCGACCTGCGGGACTTCGCCCTCGGCCGCACCTTCGACGCCGTCCTGTGCCTGGACAGCGCCCTGCTGTACTGCCACACCAACGACGACCTCACCGCGTGCCTCGCCGCCTGCCGCCGCCACCTGGCACCCGGCGGGCTGCTCGTCGCCGAGATGCGCAACGGGTCCTACTTCCTCGGCAACACCGAGTCCCTCGACGGACCGCGCACCGCCTCCTTCGACTGGCACGGCACCACGTACACCTCCCGCACCACCCTGTGGATCGACCACGGCGCACAACTGCTGCGCCGCCGGCGCACCTGGAACGCGGAAGACGGCGGCCCGTCCGAGGAGGAGCGGGAGCAGCACTCCGCCTGGCGGCTGCTGTTCCCCCAGGAACTGCGGTACTTCCTCACCGCTGCCGGCTTCGAGGTACTGGCTCTGCACGACGGCCCCGGCCCGCGCACCGACCCCCCGTGGCGCGAAGGCGACTGCCCGCACGGCACCACGAGCTCCGACCGCCTGCACCTCGTCGCCCGCCTCGCCCACCAGACGCACCCCGAGCACAGCAACGGAGACACCACACCGTGAACAGCCCCCGCTCCGGCCTCGCCCGTCGAGGCTTCCTCCTGGCCACCGCCACGGCCACCGCCGCCCTCGTCGGCGGCTGCGCCGGCGACACCGGGCAGACCGCCGACGCCGAGAACCCCGGCGAAGCCGGCACCCCCCGGCGCGGCGGCACCCTGCGCGCCGTCTTCGCGGGCGGCGGTGCGGGCGAGACCCTCGACCCGCACGCCGCCAACCTGTTCGTCGACGCCGCCCGCGCTAAGGCCCTCTACGACAAGCTCGCCGACTTCGGCTCCGACCTCGCCCCCGTACCGCGGCTCGCCGAGCGGTGGGAGCCCAACGCCGCCCTCGACACCTGGACGATCACCCTCCGTAAGGCGTCCTTCCACGACGGCCGCCCGGTCACCGCCCAGGACGTCCTCTACAGCTACCGCCGGATCGCCGACCCCGAGGGCACCTTCCGCGCCAAGGCCTCGCTCGAGCCCATCGACCTCCACGCGAGCCGGGCCGTGGACGCCGCCACCGTCGAGTTCAGGCTGAAGCGCCCGTACGCGGAATTCCCCAACGTGCTCGCCGCGTTCGGCGCCCACATCGTTCCCGAGGGCACCACCTCCTTCGACCGGCCGGTCGGCTCCGGCCCGTTCACCTTCGGCTCCTTCACCCCCGGCACGTCGCTGCTGGTCAAGCGGAACGACGCCTACTGGGAGGGCGCACCCCCTCTCGACCGGGTCGAGTTCCTCGTCGCCTCGGAGGAGTCCGCCCGCGTCACCGCGCTGCTGGGCGGCCAGGTCCAGTACGCCCACGAGCTCAGCCCCGCCACCGCCCGCACCCACGAGGGCAAGGGGAGGATCGAGGTCATCCGGCTGCCCGGCAGCTCCATGCAGGGCTTCGTGATGAAGACCGACCGGCCGCCCTTCGACGACAAGCGGGTCCGTCAGGCGTTCTTCCTCATCGCCGACCGCCGGGAACTCGTCGACGGCGCCCTCTCCGGCGCCGGCGAGATCGGGAACGACCTCTTCGGCAAGGGCTACCGGTACTACGCCTCCGGCCTGCCGCAGCGCACCCGGGACCTCGACCGGGCCCGCGCCCTCCTGAAGGAGGCCGGCGCCGAGCACCTCAGGGTCACCCTCGACACCGCCCCCGCCGCCACCGGCTTCATCGAGGCCGCCGGGATCTTCAAGGAGCAGGCCGCCAAGGCCGGGGTCACCGTCGAGGTGAAGGTCGGCAACAAGGACACGTACTGGAAGGACATCCTGGACAACGGGACCTTCGCCTCCTACCGGTCGGGGTCCATGCCCATCGAGTCCCACGTCTCGCAGCGGCTGCTCAGCGGGTCCACCACCAACGCCACCAAGTGGCGGCACAAGGACTTCGACGACCTGTACCAGCAGGCCCAGTCCACCCGCGACGAGCAGGAGCGGGCCGCCCTCTACGAGCGGATGCAGCGCCGCCTGCACGACGAGGGCGGCTTCCTGATCTGGGGCTTCTCCGACTGGATCGTCGCCACCGCACCCACCGTGCACGGCGTCTCCGCGCAGGCCCCCGCCAACACCCTCGACTGGGCCCGCTTCGACAGGGTCTGGCTCGCGTGACGGGACGGCTCACCTGGGCCGGCCGCCGCCTGCTCCTCGGCGTCGGGCAGACGGCGGCCGTCGTCCTGTTCGTGTTCGTGCTCACCGAAGCCCTGCCCGGGGACGCGGCCGTCGCCCTGGCCGGCGACCAGCCCGACGCCGAACGCATCGCCCGGATCCGCGCGGCCCTGGCCCTGGACCGGCCGGCCGCCGAACGCTTCCTGGACTGGGCCGGCGGACTCCTCCACGGCGACCTCGGCACCTCCCTGGTCAGCGGGCGGCCCGTCTCCGCCCACCTGTCCGGCGGCCTCGGCCCCACCGTGCTGCTCGCATGCGCCACCCTCCTCGTGCGGCTGCCGCTGTCGGCCGGCCTCGGCATGCTGAGCGCCCGCCGCGAGGGCGGCCCGCTGGACCGTACCCTCAGCGCCCTGACCCTGACCGTGCACTCCGTACCCGAATTCGCCCTCGGTGTGCTGCTGGCCACCCTGTTCGGGCTGTGGCTGGGCTGGCTGCCGCCCACCGCCGTCGGAGCGGACCCGCTGGCCGAGCCGGCCGTACTCGTCCTGCCCGTCCTCGTACTGGTCTCCCGGCCCCTGTGCACCCTCAGCCGCCTGGTGCGGGCCGGGATGATCGACGCGATGGCCTCGCCGTACGTCGCCCAGGCCCTGCGGTACGGCGTCGGCGGCGCGCGAGTCCGCTGGACGCACGCCCTGCCGGGCGCCGTCGCCCCGGCCGCCCAGCAACTGGCCCGGACCTGCGACTGGCTGCTGAGCGGGGTCATCGTCGTCGAGGCCCTCTTCGTCATCCCGGGCCTGGGGACCGTGCTCGTCGACGCCGTCGCCGCCCGGGACGTGCCCGTCGTCCAGGGCATGGCCGTCGTCTTCGGCGTGGTCACCGTCCTGGCCAACCTGGGCGCCGACCTCGTAGCCCGCCGGTTCGCCCCCCGGGCGGTGACGGCCGCATGAGGCGCGACGTGCCCAGGTACGCGCTCGCCGTGGCGCTCATCGCCGTCGCCCTGCTGCCGGCCGCCCTCGGACCCCTGTTCGCCGGACCCGCGGGGCCCCGGTCCGTCTCCTTCGCCTCGGGCGCCGGGCACTGGCTGGGCACCGACTTCAGCGGCCGGGACGTCTGGCGGCAGGTCCTGCTCGGCGGCCGCTCCGTGGTCCTCGTGGCGCTGGCCGCCACCGTCCTCGCCTACCTGGTGGCCGTACCGCTCGGGCTGACCGCCGCACTCACCCACCGCGCCTGGCTGGAGGACGCCCTCATGCGGCCCCTCGACGTACTGATCGCCGTGCCGTCGCTCCTGCTGGTGCTGCTGGTGGCGGCGACCCTCACCCCGGGGCCCGCCGGACTGGCGGCCCTGGTCGGGCTGGCCGCCGTCCCCGACGCCGCACGGATCGTGCACGCGGCGGCGGCCGAGACCGCCTCCCGGCCCGCCGTCGAGGCGCTGCGGATGCAGGGCGAGTCCTGGTGGCGTACGGCGTTCGGCTACGTGGCCCGCTCCATGCGCCGCACTCTCGCCGCCGATGCGGGGATCCGGCTGACGGGCGCCCTCTACCTGGTGGCCACGGCCGCGTTCCTCGGGATCGGGGTCGAGCCGGACGCCGCCGACTGGGCGGTGATGGTGGACCGCAACCGCACGGGTCTGTTCCTCCAGCCGTGGGCCGTCGTGGTGCCGGCCCTCCTCATCGCGGCCCTCTCGACGGGCACCAACCTGCTCTTCGACGCCGCCCTGCGCAGACCGCGAAGGCCGAAGGGAAAGGAGGCCGTGGATGGATCCGGTCGCTGAAGTGGACGGACTGCGCGTCGAGGTGGCAGGCGTGACCCTCGTCGACGGGGTGAGCCTCACGGCTCGCGCCGGCCGGATCACGGCCCTCGTCGGGCCCTCGGGCAGCGGCAAGACCACCACGGGACGCGCCCTGCTCGGCGAGTTCCCGCCCGGCGCCCGGGTCGGCGGCCGGATCCGCACCCCCGGGCCCGGCGCCGTCGGCTACGTGCCCCAGCACCCGGCTGCCGTCCTCAACCCCGCCCGCCGCGCCGGAGCCCTCCTGCGGGACGTCGCAGCCCTGACGGGCGGAACCCGCCGCCAGATCCGCGACCGCGTCGAGGACGCCCTGCGCCTGGCCCAGCTGCCCGACCCCGCGATGGTGCTGCGCCGCTACCCGCACCAGCTCTCCGGCGGACAGCAGCAGCGGGTCGTCCTCGCACAGGCACTCCTGCTGGGGGCCGGGCTGATCGTCGCCGACGAACCCACCACGGGCCAGGACCCGGCCACCCGACAGGGCGTCGTCCAGGCGCTGGCCGACGCCGCCGGGCAGGGCGTCGCGGTGGTCCTGCTCAGCCATGACTGGGACGCCGTACGGGAGTTGGCCGACGAAGCCGTCCTGCTGAGGGCCGGCCGGGTCGTGGACCGGGCACCGGCCGACGCGGTGCTGCCCGCCCTCCCGCGGCCCGTGCCCCCCGCACCGCGGACCGCCCCACGGTCCGGCGGGACGCGCTTGGAGGCGCGGGGCGTGACCGCCCGGCACCGGACCGCGCGCGGAACCGTACCCGTGCTGCACGGTGTCACGGTGTCCGTGGCGCCGGGGGAGTGCCTGGCCGTGACCGGCCGCTCCGGCGGCGGGAAGACGACCCTGGGCCGCTGCCTGGCCGGACTGCACCCCGCGTACGACGGCGCGGTCCTGCTCGACGGGGCCAGGCTGCCGCGCAGCCTCCGCGACCGCGACCGCGCGGAACTGGCCGCCGTGCAGTACGTGTTCCAGGACGCCAAGGCGGCCTTCGACGAGCACCGGCCGGTCCTCGGCCAGGTGGCCCGCACGGCCGTCCGGCTGCGCGGCGCCGACCCGGACGCGGCCCGCCGGGCAGCCGTACGCACGCTGGCGGAGCTCGGACTCCCCGAGGACCTCGCGCTGCGCCGCCCCGGCGCTCTGTCCGGCGGCGAACTCCAGCGCGCCGCCCTGGCCCGCGCCCTGCTCGCCGAACCCGAGGTCCTGGTCTGCGACGAGATCACCTCGGGCCTCGACCCCACGACCCGCGACGTGATCCTCGCCCACCTGGCCGGACTCCGCGACCGGACGGGACTCGGCCTGGTGTTCATCACCCACGACCGGGCGGCGGCCGACACCCTGGCCGACCGCACCGCGGTCCTGGACGCCGGCCGCCTGATCACCTGCGGGTAGACACCGCCGCCCCGACCGACCGACCCGCCCGCTCACGCCGGCCCGTGTCGGCGGCTACATCGAGCCCCGGCGCCGAGCCGCTGTGGGACGGCCTGAACGAGGTCAGGAATGGATCGCACTCCAACCCTGCGCGCCGGGCGGCGGGCCCCTCCGCCCCCCCGGGGCACTACCGGCTACGGCGCCAGGGTGAAAGAAGCGGTCAGGGTGACGGCTTCGCCGCCTCCGGCGGGGGTGGCCCAGTCGTTCCACCGGCCCGCACTGTAATCACCGTCGCGTTCGATGATGGAGTCGTCGGCTCGTACGGCGAAGACGTGGTTCACGTTGTTGGCCGCGGCGGAGGTCAGGCGCTTGAGGTTGCCGCCGCCGCCGCTCCACCAGCCGTTCCAGAACCCTTGGTCGAAGTCGCCGTCGGTGTTGTACCAGTTCCCGTCGCGGCCGATGGCTCCGAGGTGCACGGTGTTGTCGGTGGCGGATGCGGTGATGTCGACCCCCTGGAAGCCTCCCGGGGGACCGGCGGCGCCCCATCCGCTCCAGCGGCCGGTCGTGTAGTTGGCGTCCAGTTCGAGGATTTGGTCGTTGGTGTCGATGGCGTAGATGTGGTTGACGTGGTCGGTGGTGGTCGTGCTGGTGACGCGCTTGAGGCCGTTGCCTCCGTGGTCGGTCCA
>NZ_JBEZKZ010000110.1:0-17341 GCF_040651895.1 Streptomyces sp. NPDC048352 | reverse complement strand
ACGCGGCGCCGGGGCGGCATGGAACAGCTCGCGCAGGGCGGTGGAGCGCTCCTCGGCCACGTACGCGACGGCGGCGGTGAAGAACCCCGCCGCACGGACGTCCTCGACGCCGGGGCGCCCGGGTCCCGCTGCCCGCAGCTGCCGGCGATCGGGCCGGGCGGGCCGGCCGGCTCGGAGGACTGCCTGTACCTGAACGTCACCGCCCCGGCGGGGCGGGGACGGGGGCGGCCGGTGATGGTGTGGTTCCACGGCGGCGGCTTCCGCTTCGGCTCCGGCGACGCGTACCGGCCGCAGCCGCTCGCGGTGCGGGGTGACGCGGTCGTGGTCACCGTCAACTACCGGCTCGGGATCCTCGGCTTCTTCGGGCATCCGGAGCTGGGCGGGGCCCCGGACTTCGGGCTCGCCGACCAGCAGGCGGCGCTGCGCTGGGTTCGGGCCAACGCGGCCGGCTTCGGCGGCGACCCGGAGCGGGTCACCGTCTTCGGGGCGTCGGCGGGCGCGCTGAGCGTCTGCGCGCACCTGGTGTCCCCCGGCTCGGCCGGCCTCTTCCGGCGGGCGATCGTCCAGAGCGGCTCCTGCTCGACCACGATGCCGCCGTACGCGCTGCTGCCGACGGTCGGGACGTACGAGCCCTTCGTGCCCGAGGAGCGCACGGTCTCGGCCGGTGTGGCGGCGGCGGCCTCCCTCGGCTGCGGCGGCCGGCCCGCGGGCCGGGTGCTCGACTGCCTCCGGGCCCTGGACACCGGCCGGCTGCTGACGGCCGAGCTGATGGAGCGGTTCTCGGGGGTGGCGTACGGCAACGCCCTGCTGCCGGCCGAGCCGCGCCGGGCGCTGGAGTCGGGGCGCTTCCACCGGGTACCGGTCGTGCAGGGCAGCAACCTCGACGAGATGCGGCTGTTCGTCGCGCAGACCCTGGCGGCGTATCCGGTGGGCGACGGCGAGGGCTACCGGCTGCGGCTGCGGACCTCCTTCGGCCCGGCGGCCCCGGCCGTGGAGGCCGCCTACCCGCAGGCGGCCTTCCCCACGGCCGCGCTGGCCTGGGCCGCGCTGCTGACCGACGCCTCCTTCACCTGTCCCACGCTGCGGGACAGCCGTACGCTGGCCCGGCACGTGCCCACGTACGCGTACCTGTTCAGCGACACCGGAGCACCCGACTTCACCGGTCTGCCCGCGCCGGCCGGCTTCCCGTACGGCGCGACGCACGGCTTCGAACTGCCGTACCTGTTCACGACGGTCGCGCTGACGCCGCCGCAGCGGGCGCTGTCCGGGCGGATGGCCGGCTACTGGACGCGCTTCGCCCGTACCGGTTCGCCGAACGCGCCGGGCTCACCGGCCTGGCCCCGGTTCGGGGGGCCCGCCCCGTCCGTGCTGAGCCTGGCGCCGGGCAGGGGCGGGATCCGGCCGGTCGACGCGGCGTCCGCGCACCACTGCGCCCTCTGGGACGCCCTGCCGTTCCCGACACCGCCCGAGAGGGGGCGGCCTCGTGTCCACCGCCGATGACCGCCGGCGGTGATGCGCGCGTTCTGGCGTTACGCGGCCTCGGTCTGAGGCAGGTGCGGGCGGGGCGCCGGGGGCTCAGAGCCGGACGTCCCAGGTGGCGGTGGAGGTCAGGGCCCGGGCGATCTCGGGGTCGCGGACCGAGGGGGTGCGGTCCTCGGCGGTCACCGACAGCTTGTGGGTGCGCAGGTCGAGCAGCCACAGCTCGGCCACCCGGACTTCGCTGCGGCCCGCGAACCGCTTCAGTTCGCGCCCGTCGAGGTACCAGCGGACCTCCGGCCGGCGGCCGTCGCTCCCGTACAGGCGGGGGACGGCGGCCTTGGCGGTGTGCCGCAGCCGCAGGGTGCGGTCGGTCGGGGTGAGCGGGGTGACCAGGCGGGCGTGCCGGTGGAAGCCGGCGATCATGGCCTCGACGCCGGGGAGGTTGAAGGGTTTGCCCAGGACCCGCATGAGGGAGTTGTCGGTGGGCCGGTAGAGGCCGGTGACGTAGTAGCCGCCGCCCTCGTACGCGCCGACGGTCCCGCCGTCCGGGGAGGCCTCCCCGAGCCAGCGGTGCCATTTGGCGTGCTGCGCCGCCATCCGGGAGGCGTCCAGGGTGGAGGAGTTGGGGTCGGCCGGTTCGGGGCCGGTGTACTTCTCGTAGTCGGGGACGCCCGGGTAGAAGTACTCGTCGGCGAGCTTGCCGAGGGAGTGGCCGGTCTCGTGGATGGCGACCTGACCGGACTTGGGGTGGCCGGCGGAGGCGGTGGAGATGCCCTCGTAGCCGAGGGTGGCGCTGGGCTCGTTGTATCCGGCGCCGCCGTACTTGGTGCTGTTGGCCAGGACGACGACCAGGTCGGCCTCGGGCGCCTTGGCAACGTAGGCGTCGACCTTGGGCTGGTCCACGCAGAGCAGCCGTTCGATGGACTCGCACCAGAAGTACGAGCCGAGCGCGGTGTCCCGGACGGTGTCGGGGCCGGGGTCGCCGGAGACCCCCGACTGGGCGGAGACGGCGTCCACGGTCCAGACGTTGAAGAGGTCACGGTAGGTGGTGTACGGCTCGACGGCGGTGACCTCGGCCCATTTGGCGCGGGCGTCGTCGTGGAAGCGGTCCAGCTCGCCGGCGGTGTAGCCGTCGCCGATGACGACGACGTCCAGCCGGTCCGATGCGGGGCCGTTGTCGATCACCTTGGTGACCCGGCCGTCGGCGGCGCGCGCTGCCTCGGAGAGGCGGGGCGCGGCCTTCGCCCGCCCGGCGGCGGGTACCAGGGTGTGGCCGGATCCGGCGTCGCCACCGTGTTCCGGCCCGGGTATCTCGACCTTCACGCCGGCCGGCCGGGGCGGGTCGGCGGCTGCGGCGGGCGCGGTGGCGGCGGCCAGCAGCGCGGCGCTCGCGCAGGCCGCCGCGAGGGCCGTGCGCAGTGCGGGACGGGCGGTTCGCCTCATGAAGTCCTCCGTGGGGGGCGGGAGTCGGGCGAGGAGACGGGCGGACGGTTAAGCGGATGGTTAAGTCCGCTGAACCGGCTGCTTAAACTAGGCGGCGGACGAGGCGCTGCGCAATGCCCGACTCCCGTTCCATACTGAGGAGTTGCAGGTCCCGGGGTCACAACAGGGGGAGTTCATGGACGAACCGGCCGAGATCGGCCGCAGGGTGCAGCGGCTGCGCGCGGAACGCGGACTCACTCAACGGCAGTTGGCGGAGCCGTCGTACACCCCGGCGTACGTGTCCACCCTGGAGGCGGGCAAGGTGCGCCCCTCGGAGACCGCGCTGCGCTTCCTCGCGGAACGGCTCGGCACCTCGTACGAGGAGCTCGCCACGGGGCGGCCGGCCCGGCTGGCCGCCGAGCTGCGGCTCGCCCTGACCGACGCCCAGCGCACCCTGGCCACGGGCCCGGCGGAGGAGGCCGCGGCAGAGTTCCGGCGGCTGCTGGCCGAGGCGGAGCGACTGGACCTGGCCGACGAGCGGGCCGAGGCGCTGCTCGGACTCGGCGACTGCGCCCTGGAGGCCGGCGAACTGGCCGGGGCCGCCCGGCACTTCGAGGCGGCGGAGCTCCTGCTGGCGGACGAGCCGCTGCCGCGCCGGGCCCGGCCGATCCGGGGCCGGGCCGTCGCCCACCTGCTGGCCGGGGAGCTGCGGTACGCCTGCTACCTGCTGGAGTCGGCGATCGACGCGCTGAACGCGGGCGGGCTCGGGGATCCGGAGGCGCTGGTGCTGCTGTACTCGGCGGTCATCGGCCCGTACATCGACATGGGCGCCCACGCCCGCGCGGCCCATGCCGCGGAGCTGGCGCTGGCGCTGGCTCCGCAGGTCGGGGATCCGGCGCTGGTGGCGGGGATGCACCGGCAGGTCGCGCGGACCTTCCTCACCGAGGGCCGCGTCGCCGACGCCGACGCCTCGCTGGCCAAGGCCCAGGCGGTCTACCGCCAGCTGCGGCTGCGGACCGATCTGGCGCACTGCCACTGGATGCGCGGCTACGTCCAGGCGCAGCACGGGGAACTGGCGGCGGCGGAGCGGGAGCTGCGGATCGCCCGGGAGATGCTGACGGAGCGGCGGGCGGCGCTGTACACGGCGCAGGTGGAGGTGGAGCTGGCCGACGTGCTGCGCCGCCTGGGCCGGTACGAGGAGGCGGCCGAGCTGGTTTCGGGACTGTTGGAGGAGGGTGCGGGTCCGGGGGCGGTGCACGCGGGAGGCGCACACCGGCTGCTGGGGCTGATCGCGCAGGAGCGCGGGGACGCGGAGGCCGCCGAGGAGCACTACGTACGGGCGCTGGCCCTGCTGGAGCGCAGCGGGGCGGGCGGGGACCTGGCGGACGTGTGCCGGCTGCTGGGCGACCTGCTGCGCCGGGCGGGGCGTACGGAGGCGGCGATGGACGCCTACCGCACCGGCCTCGGCCACCGGGCGGCACCGGGCACGACCACCCTGGGTCCGGCCCCGGCCGCCCCGGCGTACCCGGCACCGCTCCCGGCGCCGCGCTGAGGCGGCTGCGGGAGCGGTGCGGGCGGGCCGTGCGGACGGGCGGTCAGTGGTTCTCGGTGGGCTGGAGGTCCCGCGGGATCAGGGCCCAGGTCGTGGCCGCGGCGGCGACGGCCAGGGCCGCGGCCATCAGGAACGCCGGGGTGATCGCCAGGGTGTAGGCGTGCGAGGCGGTCTCCAGGAGGGCCTGGCCGACGGTGCCGCCGAGCCGCTCGGCGGTGTGCGCCGCCTCGCCGACCGAGTCCCGTACGGCGCCCGCGGCGGGGCCGTCGAGGTCGAGCACCGGCAGGTTGCCCCGGTAGAGGGCGGCGGCGGTGCTGCCGAGGACGGCGACGCCCATCGCGGAGCCCAGTTCGTAGCAGGTCTCCTCGATGGCGGCCGCGCTGGAGACCTGGTCGGCCGGCGCGGCGGAGACCAGGGTCACCGAGGCCACCGTGGTCGCGATGCCGGCGCCGAGCCCCATGACGGTGAGTCCGGCCGCGAAGGCCGGGTAGCCGGGCTCGGTGAACTGCTGGACGGTCCAGGGCGTCGCCATTCCGGCGGCCAGGACGACGAGTCCGGCGCCCAGCACGTGCCGGATCGGATAGCGGGCCATCAGTGCGGGCGCCACCATCGAGGCGCAGATCAGCGCCAGCGGCGCGGGCAGCAGGCGGATGCCGGCCTCCAGCGGGGTGTAGCCCTGGCCGTACTGGAACCACTGGGTGACGAGGAAGAGGACGGCGCCCATGCCCACCATCGGCAGGAAGATCGCGGTGGCCGCGACGCTGAAGGCGGGCTTGGTGAACAGCCGTACCTGGAGCAGCGGCTCGTCCACGCGCAGCTGGCGGCGGACGAAGACGGTGAGCGCGAGGGCGGCGAGGGCGAGCAGGGCCCAGGGCAGCGGATCCGCGATGCCGCTCTTGCCGAGCTGCTTGATGCCGCCGGCGAGGGCGAGCATGCCGGTGACCGACTGGCCGACGCCCCACCAGTCCCAGCGGCCGGTGCCGCGCGGAGCGCGCGATTCGGGCAGGTAGCGCAGGCCCGCCGCGACGATCAGGGCGGCGACGGGGAGGTTGAGCAGGAAGGCGGAGTGCCAGCCGTGGTCCTGGACGAGGAGGCCGCCGATGACGGGTCCGAAGGCCATGCCGCCGCCGAACACGGCGGCCCAGACGGCGAGGGCGAAGGCGCGTTCCCCGGCGTCGGTGAAGACGCTGCGCAGGATCGACAGGGTGGACGGCATGATGGCCGCGCCGCCCACGCCGAGCAGGGCGCGGGCCGCGATGACGTGCCAGGCCTCGGTGGAGAAGACGGCGATCAGCGAGGCGGCGGAGAAGATGCCGAAGCCGGCCATGAGCAGCCGCTTGCGGCCCCAGCGGTCGCCGAGGGCTCCGGCGGTGACCAGGAGCCCGGACAGGGCGAGGGCGTAGACGTCGATGATCCACAGCTGCTGTACGGCGCCGGGCTGGAGGTCGGCGACGAGCGAGGGGAACGCCACGTTCAGGATCGTGGTGTCCATGGAGATGAGCAGGAGGCTGCCGGAGAGGATCGCGAGGACGATCCAGCGCCGCGGGTCCTGCGTGGGGGTGTGCATGGGGTTCCGTTCGGGGTCGTGCACGGGAGGGAGCCGCCCGGGGCGGCGGATCAGGCTTCGGGGCCGGGGGGCGGCCAGGGGGGCCGCGCTCCCCCGAGGAAGGACGTCCGGACGAGGTGTCCGATCCGGCGGGGGGCCAGGTGGCCGTCGCGCACGCCTTCGGCGGCGGCGTCGAGCAGGCCCCAGAGCGAGTACCAGATCCAGTACGGCGGAAGGTCGGCGCGCAGCCGGCCCAGCCGCTGGCCGAGGGCGAGGAAGCGCAGGGCCCGCTGGTCCTGGTGCACCAGCCCGGCCTTGAAGTCGGGGTCGGCGAGGACGGTGGCGTCGCGCGAGGTGAACCCGTACAGGTGGGCGGCGGGCAGCAGGGCCACGACCAGCTCCTCCAGCGCGGCGTCGAAGGCCGCCGCGTCGGCGGTGGCCCCGGGCAGGTCGGCGGGGGCCAGGCAGCCGTCGACGACGTGGATGGCCCGGACGGCCACGGCTTTGAGCAGGGCCTCGCGGGTGGCGTAGCGGCGGCTCAGGGTGGCCCGGCTCGTGCCGATGCGAGCGGCGATCTGGACCATCGAGGCGCTGTGGTCGCCCGCGAGGACGCGCGCCGCGGCGTCGAGCAGTTCTTCTTCGGGCACCATGATGAGCCTCCTTCGCCTCGAATGATACAGAGCTGTCTCACTCGATGCAAAGATGACTCATGAACGGGGTCTGCTTGGGTCTGCTTGGGCCTGCTTGGGGTGCGCCGATTCAGGGCTCCTGACGACGCCCGCGTTGCGGCGCGCACCTCCCGCGGCACGGGCGGGTTTCGCGGCGCCGCCGCAGGGCACAAGCCCACTGCCGCCCCGCGCATTCGCGGGGCGGACCAGTTCTACGGGCGCCGCTGACCGGCCTGCCGGCCCTCAGTCCTCGCCCTGGGTGCGGGCGCGGGCGCCCGAGCGGGTACGGCCCGCGGTGGGGGCCCGTTCCGGGTGCCGGCGCACGTACTCGTCCTCCAGCTCCTTGAGCCGCTGGGTGTGCGTGGCCAGCGCGTCGTCCGAGCCGTGCAGCAGGGTTTCGTGGCGCGTGCGGTGGATGGTCTCCAGCTCCCTCAGCAGCCGGCCGTCCTCCAGTTCCCGCGCCGCCGGTCCGGCGGCGTGCTCTGCCATGGCAACCACCTCCACGTCCTACGGTAAGCGGGCCGGGGACGGTCAGCCGTCCGGGCGGGGACTCGGCCCCTCCCGCGGCCCCTCCCCCGCCTCCCGCCGCGGCGGATCCGGCGCGTCGTCGGCCCCGTCGGCGTGGGCGCGCAGGGCGCAGCGCACCGACCAGACCACCGAGACCAGGGGCACCGCGACCACCGCCCCGACCACCCCGGCCGCGATGGCCCCGGCGATCACCGAGACCGCCACCACGAGCGGGTGCAGCCGCACCGCCCAGCTCATCACCAGCGGATGCAGCAGGTGCCCCTCGATCTGGCCGATCACCACGATCAGCGCGATGACCACGCCCGCGATCAGCGGCCCCCTCGCCGCCAGCGCGACCACCGCCGCGACGGCGAGCGCGACGGGGGACCCCACCAGGGGGACGAAGGCCGCGAAGAACTCCAGCAGCGCCAGCGGCAGGGCCAGCGGGACCCCGAGGAAGTAGAGCGCCAGCCCCACGAGCACGGCGTTGGTCGCCGCGACCAGCACGATCCCGTGCGTGTACCCGGTGAACGTGCGCCAGGCCGCGCGCCCCGCGACTCCCACCCGCCCGCGGGCCCGCTCGGGCAGCTGGCCGCAGAACCACGCCCACTGCCGGGTGCCGCCGTGCAGGAAGAAGACCGAGGAGAACACCGCGAGGGCCAGCACGGTGAGGACCTGCACCACGTGGCCGGCCCCGCTGACGGCCGTGTCCAGCAGGGTCGAGCGGTGCTCCGAGAGGTACGCGCCGGCCTTGGACTGGAGGCCGGAGAGCGCCCCGGGGTGCAGCCGGAAGGGCGGGCCCTCCAGCCACCCCTCGATGCTGGAGAGGCCCTCGCGGAACTCGCGGACCAGGGTGGCGCTCTCCCCCGCCACCGCTTCGCCGACCAGGGCGAGGACGCCCAGCAGCAGGACGATGCTCCCGACGAGGCTGATGGCGACGGCCGCGGAGCGGGGCAGGACGCGGGCCAGGCCGCGGGTGGGCGGTGACAGCAGCGCCGTCACGACGAGGCCGAGGAAGAGCGCCACGCCGATCTCGTGGAAGCGGCCCAGCAGCGAGAAGACGGCATAGACCGCCACGCCGACGACCAGCAGGCGCCAGGCGTGGGCCGCGGCCGTACGCAGGAACGGGGACACCGGCGGCATGACCCATGCGTGCCACCGCCGGCGGCCGCTGCCACGCTCCACGTGCCGTTTTGACCCGTCCGGGGCGGAAAACGCGTTGCCCGGGCGGGTGCGGCGGCGCAGGATGGTCCGCCGTGAGCAGATCCCGCCTGGCCTCCGTCCTGCCCGACCTCGCCCCCTGGCGTTCCAGCCGTGACTTCCGGCTGCTGTTCTTCCAGGGCGCGGTCACCTTCTTCGGCTCCTTCATGGCGATGATCGCCCTGCCGCTCCAGATCAAACACCTGACGGACTCGCCGCTGGCCGTCGGCGCCATGGGTGCGGTGGAGCTGGTCCCGCTGGTGGTCTGCGGGCTGTACGGCGGCGCGCTCGCCGACGCGGTGGACCGGCGGCGGCTGATCCTGCTGACGGAGGCCGGGCTCGGGGTGCTCGCGCTGGTGCTCCTGGTGAACTCGCTGCTGCCGCATCCGCTGCTGTGGCCGCTGTACGTGGTGGCGGCCGGGGTGTCGGCGCTGACGGGCCTCCAGCGTCCGGCGCTGGACTCGCTGATGGCGCGGATCGTGCCGCACGACCAGCTGAGCGCCGCGGCCGCGCTCAACGCGCTGCGCTACCAGTTCGGGGCGATCGCCGGCCCCGCGCTGGCCGGTGTCGTCGTCGCGTACGCCGGCTACCCGTCGGCGTACGCCGTGACCGTGGCGGGGTTCGCCGTGTCGGTGGTGCTGTGCGCGCGGCTCGCTCCGGCGCCGCCGGTCGGGGGCGGGGAGCGGCCCTCGCTGCGGGGCATCGCCGAGGGCGCCCGGTACGCGTGGGGGCGGCCGGTGCTGCTGGGGACGTACGCCGTCGACCTGGCGGCGATGTTCTTCGCGTTCCCCAACGCCATCTTCCCGTTCCTCGCCGACGAGCTGGACGCCGTGTGGGCGCTCGGCCTGATGTACGCGGCGGGAGCGGTGGGCTCACTGGTGCTGGGGCTGACCAGCGGCTGGGTGTCGCGGGTACGGCGGCACGGGCTGCTGGTGGTCTTCGGCGCCGCGGCGTGGGGGCTGGCGATCGCCGCCGCCGGCTGGTTCACCGCCATCTGGCCGGTGCTGCTGTGCCTCGCGGTGGCGGGCGCCGGCGACATGCTGAGCGGGCTGGGCCGGTCCACCATCTGGAACCAGACGATCCCGGAGGAGCTGCGGGGGCGGCTCGCGGGGATCGAGGTGCTCTCGTACAGTGTCGGGCCGCAGCTCGGGCAGGTCCGGGCGGGCACGATGGCCGGCTGGACGGGTACCCGGCCGGCGTTCTGGAGCGGCGGCCTCGCGTGCGTGGCGGCGGTGGCCCTGCTGGCCGCGGCGCTGCCGAAGCTCGTCTCCTACGACGCGGACACCGACGAGGACGCGCTGCGGCGCCGGGCCGCGCGGGAGGCGCAGCCGCAAGGACAGCCGGACCCGGCGGGGGCGGCGGCCTGAGCGGCGGCGGCCCGGCGCCCGAACGGCGGTGTTCGCGGTGCGCGCGGCGGCCGGGGCCGGGAGGGTGACGGCATGGGCGACTGGTGGTACCGCAACATCCTGGAGCCGGGGAAACTCCCGCTGCTCCTGGCGCTGTCGGCGTTCGTGGTGACCTTCGCGGTGACCCGGGTCGTCACCCGGATGATCCGGGCCGGGAAGGGGCCCTTCCGCAATGTCACGCCGGGCGGCCTGCACGTGCACCACTGCGTCCCCGGGGTGATCCTGATGACCGTCGGGGGCTTCACCGCGATCGCGGGCGGCCGAACGGGGTGGGGCTCCTGGGTGGCGGCCGTGCTCTTCGGGATGGGGACGGGGCTGGTCCTGGACGAGTTCGCGCTGATCCTGCACCTGAGCGACGTCTACTGGAGCGAGGAGGGCATGCTCAGCGTCGAGGCCGTGGTCATGACCTCGGCCCTGGCGGGGCTGCTGCTGTGCGGGTTCGTCCCGCTGGGCGTGGACGGGCTGAGCGAGGACCAGCAGGAGAACCGGCTGCTCTTCGGGGCCACCGTGCTGGTCAACCTGCTGCTGGCCGCGGTGGCGCTGCTCAAGGGCAAGCCCAGGCTGGCGATGATCGGGGCGATCGTGCCGCTGATCGCCCTGATCGCGGCGGTCCGGCTGGCCCGGCCGGTCTCGCCGTGGGCCCGCCGCTTCTACGGGCGCCGGCCCCGGACGCGGGCCCGGACCCTGAAGCGGGCGTACCGGCACGACCGGCGCTGGAGCGGGCTGGAGCGCCGGATCGGCCACCTGATCGGCGGCGCGCCCCACCCCTGAACCGCCCCGCCCGCTCAGGCCGGGGCGCCGGCCCCGTCGAGCTCCCACGCGTGGCGCTTGAACTCGCGGCGGAAGTCGGCGTGGTCCTCCCACTGGCGGGCGATGCCGCGCAGCACGTCCCAGTGGTGCTCCACCGACTGGTCGATGACCTTGCGCACCAGCGGTTCGGCCGTCTCCCGCGTCGCGATGAGCCCCTTGACCGCGGAGGCCTCCAGCACGCTGTTGCGCAGCGCGCGCAGGGCCCGGGAGGTGTCGTCCATCGCGAAGCCGCGCTCACTTCCGGTCTCCGCGTCGAACAGCGGCGTCAGCCGCGCCTCGATGAACGCGGTGATCCGCTCGAAGTGCTGCACGTCCATCAGGGTTCTCCCGTTCCCGCCGGGTCGGCGCGGGGCGCGACCCCGCTCATCGATGCTGCTCGCAGGTGTTCAGGTGCAGGATACGAGGAGATCCACACCGGCGGCGACGGGGACCACGGCTGCGCTGTCGGTCCGCTCACGTATTCTTCCCGCCACCGCACACCGACTCGGAGGACCAGAAGAGTTGACCGGCCTGTCTCCCTTCCCGCTGCCCTTTCACGCTTCCCGTTCCATAGCGTTCGCGACGCCCCGGACGCTGCGGGAACTGCAGATGATGCAGTGCAGCGCCCACATCCGGTCGAAGCCGGGGTGGTTCGACAAGATGCACGATGCCGGGGTCGTCGCCCGGTGGACGCGGGAAGCCGTCGCCCAGGGCCTCACCGAAGCGCAGGTCCGCTACGTCCTGGCCGAACTCGCGCACTACGCCGCGCTGCGGGACGGACGGACCGGCGTCGAGGTGTCCGCCGTCGACGGCGTGTGGCAGTCGGACGCACTGGTCGACGACGCGCTCAGGTCCCGGCTGCGCGAGGCGGTCCGGGTCCTGGAAGAGGTCCCCGCATCGGAACAGGACTGGCATCCCGGATCCGACGGCCAGGTACTGGACCTGGTGCATCCGTCGATGTTCTGCCTGGTGCGCGACGTGAGCGGTGCGCCGGAGCGGGCTTGGCAGAACCCGACGGACCGCTACTCGAAGTACGAGTTCTCGGAGAAGTTCCAGTGGCTGCCCACGGACGTCGACGTCAGCGAGGACGGCGGTGTCGCCTTCCGTTCGTACGTCAACAACGTCCACCCGACCGACCATCGCGAGCTGGCCTCCGTCCTGCCGGACGTGTTCGCGCGCCTGCTCCCCCTGCTGGAGAACGTGCTCACCGATCTGCGCCATCCGCGGCCCCTGCGGATCGAGGCCGATCCCTACGGGTGGTACGACTCGGAGCCGGAGCAGCCGGACAGGGCCGCCCACGGCGACGAGAAGGCCTACGCGGAGGCGGTGCGCGCGTGGGAACTGGCCCAGGACGACTGGTGGGAGAACCGCCGTCCGGTCCTCCCGGACGCCCCGGTCTTCACGCCGCCCGAGCTGCCGGACGCGTCCGCCCGCGTCGACCTGCGCGGCCGCCGTCTCCAGGTCATCGTCAAGCTCGCCACCGTGCACCTCACCCCGGACAAGCCGGAGTACCCCGGCGGTTCCTGGCACGTCGAGGGGATGTTGAACGAGCGGATCGTCTCGACCGCCCTCTACTACTGGGACAGCGAGAACATCACCGAAAGCCGGCTGGCCTTCCGGGCGGCACTCGACGACCCGGACTACGAACAGAACGACGACAACGGCGTGCGCGAGGTCTACGGCCTGGAGGACGAGGACGCGCTGAACCAGGTGCTGGGCTCGGCGTCGACCCCGGCAGGCCGCGCTCTGGCGTTCCCGAACGTCCTGCAGCACCGCGTCGGCTCGTTCCGCCTCGCGGACCCGGCCCGCCCGGGACATCGCAAGATCCTCGCGTTCTTCCTGGTCGACCCGTCGGAGACCATCGTCTCGACGTCCGATGTGCCGCCGCAGCAACCGTGGTCGCAGACGTCGACCATGACGCTCGACCAGGCGAAGGAGTACCGCGAACAGCTGATGCGGGAGCGGAAGTTCTTCGTCGACGAGCACAACGAGCAGCTCTACGAGCGGGAGTTCTCCCTCTGCGAGCACTGAACCGGCGGGGTGACGGCCAGGACGGGCGGGGCCGGGGAGGTCCAGCGGTGGCCGCAGGGGTCGAAGGCCAGCACCACCGGTTCGCCCGGGCGCTGGCGCCAGGAGATCCGCTCGGGTGCGGCCGCGCACCGGGGGCAGGCCGGCAGGGGGGAGGAGGCCGGCGGCGAGGCCGGCGGGCCCGGGTCGGTCCGGCACTCGGGCGCCGCGGCGAGTACCGGCGGCGCGGTGTGCGGATCACGCATGGGGGCTCCCTGGTCCGGCGGCTGTGCTCCTGGCACTGTGCCATGCGGGGAGCTCCCGGCGCACCGGCGGATCATCCAGTGTTCTGGCTGGTCAGACGTGCGACAGCCAGGGGGATTCCGGGTCTCTGCGGGCACTTGGTGATCAACCGCTCCTCCGCTCCGGTTCCACCAGGCCCGTCTCGTACGCGGCGATCACGGCCTGCGCGCGATCGCGCACGCCCAGCTTGCCGAAGACCGCGGTGATGTGGTTCTTGACCGTGGAGACGCTGATGTCCAGTTCGGCGGCTATGGCCGCGTTGTCGAGGCCTCCGGCGAGCAGCCGCCAGATCTCCAGCTCGCGCGGGGTGAGCCCGGCGGGGGACGCGGGGGCGGGGCGGGGCGCGCGCGGGGCGGACCGTACGTAGGTCGAGATCAGCCGGGTCAGCAGTCTGGGGGCGACGGCGGCCTCCCCGGCGTGGACGGTGCGGACTGCGGCGGTCAGCTCCTCGGGGGAGACGTCCTTGGGCAGGAAGCCGTAGGCGCCGGCGCGCAGGGCGGCGACCACGTACTCGTCCATGTCGAAGGTGCTCAGCGCGAGGACCCGGGACTCGGGCCGGGCCGCCGCCAGCTGCCCGGTGGCGGCCACCCCGTCCAGGACCGGCATGCGGATGTCCATGACCACCACGTCGGGCCGCAGCCGCCGGGCGAGGGCCACGGCCTCGGCGCCGTCCGCGGCCTCGCCGACGACCTCGATGTCCGGGTCGGGTGCCAGGATGAGGGCCAGGCCGCGCCGTACCAGCGGCTGGTCGTCGGCGATGAGGACGCGGATCATCGGGTGGGTTCCTCTCGGAGCGGGTCGTTCTGGTCGTGGGGGGCGCCCCCGTCGGGCGGCAGGGGGAGGCGGGCCGCGACCCGGAAGCCGCCGTCCGCCCCGGGTGCGGCCTCCAGGGTGCCGCCGTGCAGGGCCACGCGTTCGCGCATGCCGACGAGGCCGTGGCCCCCGCGCCGGGAGGGGGCACGGCGGCCGGCGCCGTCGCGGGGGCCCTCGTCGCAGACCTCCACGGCGACCTCGTCCGGGCGGTACGTCAGCCGTACCCGGGCGGGGGCGTTCCCGGCGTGCTTGCGGGTGTTGGTCAGGGCCTCCTGCACGACGCGGAACACGGTCAGGCCGACGGTGGGCGGCAGCGGGCGGGCCGGGCCGCTCACGCTGAACTCCGTGTCCATCCCGGCGAGGCGGGACTCCGTGATGATCCGCTCCAGGTCCCCGGCACCGGGCTGCGGGGCCGGCGGCGCGGTCTCCGGCTCCTCCCCGGCCCGCAGGACGTCGAGCAGCTGCCGCATCTCGGTGAGGGCCAGCCGGCCGGAGTCCTCCAGGGTCACCAGCGCCTCGCGGGCCGCCCCGGGGTCGTGGGCGAGGTTGGCCCGGGCACCGCCGGCCATGAGCTGCATGGTGGTGATGTGGTGGGCGACGATGTCGTGCAGCTCCCGCGCGATGCGGCGGCGTTCCTCGGCCACCGCCCGTTCGGCGATCAGGATCCGCTTGGCCTCGGTCTCCTGCTGCCAGCGCCTGGCCAGGAGGCCGGTGGTGAGGACGAGGAGGGTGGCGCCCGTGTTGGCGAGCAGGCCGAAGCCGTCGCCGAAGGGCAGGCCGCCCTGTCCGAGGCTGACCAGGGGCGCCGTGGCGAGGGCGGCGAGGACCATCGCGACGGGCCGGCAGGCCACGGCGACCGAGTACAGGGCGACGGCAGGGGTCAGGCCGAAGTGCGGGGACACGGAGGCGGTCAGGTTCACCACCGCGCCCAGGACCAGGACCGCCGCGAGCGTCACCAGCGGGTGACGGCGCCGGGCCAGCAGGGCCATCGCCGAGGCCACCACGCAGAACGCCGCCGTGACTTCGAGGGACACGCCCTCGAACTGGGTCTCGAAGGCGAAGCCCGTGAGGTCCACGGCCGCCGCGCCGACCGCCACCAGTGCGTCGTTGCGCGTCCACGTCAGCCTCTCGGCCTGCGTGCCCATCGTCCGGTCCCTCCTTCACGGACCGCCCCGGGGCCGCCCTCCCGGGATCCATTCTCACACCGGTCCCGGGCCGGGACAGCGGCCGCGGGGACCGGTCCCGACCAGGACCAGGGTCCTGGTCGGGGCCGGATCCCGGACCGTGGTCCCGAGGGCGTTCTCCTCCTCCACCAGGACGTTTTCCCGTCCGGCCGCTGATGGTCTGGTAACCGGCCGGGCACTCCGGCCGGTCCGCCACCGACGACACCGGAGGAGAACAGTGATCCGCGCCCTGACGGGATGCTCGACGAGAAACGCATGGAAGGTGATCGCCCTCTGGGCGGTGCTGGGCATCGGGCTGGCGATCCTGGGCCAGGTGTTCGTCTTCCGCGCCACCCAGCCCGGCAACGACGGCTTCCTGCCCGCCTCCTACGATTCGGCGGCCGCGCTGCGGATCTCCGAGGAGCATTTCGGCGCCCGGTCGGACTCCGACCCGCTGACGGTCCTGGTGGCCCGTACGGACGGTGCGGCGCTCGCCGCGCCCGACGAGCGCAGGATCGAGGAGGTGGCGCAGCGGCTGGCCCACAAGGAGGTCGTCATGCCCAGGACGGAGGAGGACCCGCCGTTCACGCAGGACCACTCCCAGGTCCCGCGGATCGGCGCGGGGACGACGGCCCCCGACCGGTCCTTCCGGCTGCTGTCCGTGCAGCTGGAAGGCAACCCGGAGGACCCCGGGGTGCAGAGCACGTACAAGGCGTTCCGCGAGGACGCCCGGGCCGCGTTCGGGGAGGCCGGCCTGCGGACGGGGTTCACGGGCGGGCTGGCCGCCACGGTGGACACAGCCGACGCCGAGAAGACCCGGTCGACGGTGGTCGGCGCGGTGGTCCTGGGGCTGATCGTGTTGCTCCACGTCCTGGTGTTCCGCAGCGTGTTCGCCGCGCTGCTGCCCCTGCTCGCGGTGACCATCGTGGGCGGCGCGGCCGTCGGCGCGGTGGTCCTGGGCTCGATGGCGAGCGGGATCCGGCTGGCACCCTCCACTCCCGGGCTGATCAACGTGGTGCTCATGGGCATCGGCATCGACTACTTCCTCTTCCTGCTGTTCCGCTTCCGCGAGCAGCTGCGGAGCCGGCCCGGGCAGAGCGGGCGCGCGGCGGCCGCCGAGGTCGCGGGCCGGGTGGGCACGGCCGTCACCTCGGCGGCCCTGACGATCGTCGCCGCGTTCGCCACGCTCGGCATCGCCTCCTTCGGCCAGTTCCGGGTGCTGGGCCCGGCCATCGCGGTGTCGGTGCTGGTGATGCTGCTGGGCAGCCTCACCCTGATGCCGGCGCTGCTGGCCGTGACCGGCCGGAAGATGTTCTGGCCCTCGCGCGCCCTGGACCGCGCACCCAGCGAGGGGGTCGCGGGCCGGCTCGGCCGGCTGACGGCGCGGCGCCCGGTGGCGCTGGTCCTCGCGTCGGTGGTGCTGCTCGGCGCACTGACGGCGGGCCTGGCCGGCATCCGCATGGACTACGGCCAGTCCGGCGCGGGCGGTGAGCGGACCGCCGCCGTGGAGACGGCCGAGGAGATCTCCCGCGCCCTGCCCGCCGGGGTCTCGGACCCGACGAGCGTGCTCGTCGCCGCCACGGACGGCGCTCCGCTCCGCGCGGAGCGCGTGGCCGGGCTGGCCGGGGCGCTGGCCCGGGTTCCGGGCGTGGGGCAGGTCGCTCCGACCGTTCTGAGCCAGGACGGGAAGGCGGCCAGGATCGACCTGCTGCTGGCCGTCGAGTCGGGCGGGCAGCAGGCCCGCGACCTGGTCTCCGGCCCGGTCCGGGAGACGGTGCGGAAGAACCTGCCGGCGGGGACCGAGGCCCATGTCGGGGGTACCGCTTCGGTGTTCGCGGACATCGCGATGGCCGTCGACAAGGACCTGAAGGTCATCTTCCCGGTGGCGGCGGTGCTGATCGCCGTGATCCTGCTGGTGCTGCTGCGGAGCGTGCTCGCGCCGGTGGTGCTGATGCTGGCGGTGGGACTCGGCTTCGCGGCGACGCTGGGGGCGTCGGCCCTGGTCTTCCAGCACGGGCTGGGGCGGCCGGGCGTGGACTTCACGCTCCCGCTGGTGCTGTTCCTGTTCGTGGTGGCGCTCGGTACCGACTACAACATCCTGATCGCCGACCGGGTGCGGGAGGAGATGGAACGGCCCGGACCGGCCCGGGAGGCGGTGGCCCGCGCCGTACGGCACACGGCGCCCGCCATCGCCACGGCCGGGCTGGTGCTCGCCGCGTCCTTCGGCAGCCTGGCGGTGAGCCCGCACGCCGGGACGCAGCAGACCGGGTTCGCCACGGCGGTCGGGATCCTGCTCTCCGCCCTGCTCCTGTCGGTGGTCCTGGTGCCCTCGCTGGCGGCGCTGCTCCGCCGCTCGCTGTGGTGGCCGCTGCGGCCGCGGGCACGTGACGGGGAGCACCGGACGGCGCCGCCCGCGCAGGCGGAACGGCTGCCGGTCGGCTAGCCGGCCGCGAGCACGGGGGGCGCGGCTGGGACGGTACGTCCCA
>NZ_JBEZKZ010000109.1:0-17477 GCF_040651895.1 Streptomyces sp. NPDC048352 | reverse complement strand
GGACTGGAGGACGAACGGCAGCTGCATCTGCCCGGAGCCGAACAGCTCACCGACGACCTTCATCCCCTCCAGCAGGGTGTCGTTGACGATGTCCAACGCCGGACGGGACCCCAGGGCCTCGTCCAGATCCGCCTCCAGGCCGTTCTTCTCCCCGTCGATGATCCGCCGCTGGAGCCGCTCGTCCAACGGCAGCGCCAAAAGCTCCTCCGCCCGCCCGGCCTTCAGCGACTTCGTGTTCACGCCCTCGAACAGGGCCATCAGCTTCTGCAACGGGTCGTAGCCCTCACTGCGCCGGTCGTAGATCAGATCAAGGGCGGTGGTGACCTGCTCCTCGTCGAACCGGGCAATGGGAAGGATCTTGCTGGCGTGGACGATCGCCGAGTCCAGACCGGCCTTGACGCACTCGTCCAGGAAGACGGAGTTCAGCAGCACACGGGCGGCCGGGTTCAGACCGAAGGAGATGTTCGACAGGCCCAGCGTCGTCTGCACCTCGGGGTGGCGGCGCTTGAGCTCACGGATCGCCTCGATCGTCGCGATCCCGTCCTTGCGCGACTCCTCCTGACCCGTGCAGATCGTGAACGTCAGCGTGTCGATCAGGATGTCCGACTCACGGATCCCCCAGTTGCCCGTCAGATCGGCGATCAGACGCTCGGCGATCGCCACCTTGTGCTCGACCGTCCGCGCCTGGCCCTCCTCATCGATCGTCAGCGCGATCAGCGCGGCGCCGTGCTCCCGCGCCAGACGCGTGACCTTCGCGAACCGCGACTCGGGCCCGTCACCGTCCTCGTAGTTCACCGAATTGATGACCGCACGCCCGCCCAGCTTCTCCAAACCCGCCTGGATGACCGGAACCTCCGTGGAGTCCAGCACGATCGGCAGCGTCGAAGCCGTCGCGAAACGCCCCGCCAGCTCCTCCATGTCCGCGACACCGTCACGGCCCACGTAGTCCACACACAGGTCCAGCATGTGCGCGCCCTCACGGATCTGGTCCCGCGCCATCTCCACACAGTCGTCCCAGCGGGCCTCCAGCATCGCCTCCCGGAACTTCTTCGACCCGTTCGCGTTCGTCCGCTCACCGATCGCCATGTACGAGGTGTCCTGGCGGAAGGGGACGCTCTGGTAGAGGGAGGAGGCGCCGGGCTCGGGGCGGGGCTCGCGCACGGCCGGGCTGAGCTCGCGGACCCGCTCGACGACCTGGCGCAGGTGCTCCGGTGTCGTACCGCAGCAGCCGCCCACCAGGGACAGGCCGTACTCGCGGACGAAGGTCTCCTGCGCGTCGGCGAGCTCGGAGGCGGACAGCGGGTAGTGCGCGCCGTTCTTGCCGAGGACGGGCAGGCCCGCGTTCGGCATGCACGACAGCGGGATGCGGGCGTTGCGCGCCAGGTAGCGCAGGTGCTCGCTCATCTCCGCCGGACCGGTCGCACAGTTCAGACCGATCATGTCGATCCCGAGCGGCTCCAGCGCCGTCAGCGCCGCCCCGATCTCCGAGCCCAGCAGCATCGTGCCGGTGGTCTCGACGGTGACGGAGCAGATGAGCGGGACGGTGACGCCGAGGGCCTCCATGGCGCGGCGCGCACCGATGATGGAGGACTTGGTCTGGAGCAGGTCCTGGGTGGTCTCGACGAGCAGCGCGTCGGCGCCGCCGGAGAGCAGGCCTTCGGCGTTGACCTGGTAGGCGTCGCGGATCTGGGCGTAGGTGATGTGGCCGAGGGTGGGCAGCTTGGTGCCGGGGCCCATGGAGCCGAGGACCCAGCGCCGCTGCCCCGTCGACGCGGTGAACTCGTCGGCGACCTCGCGGGCGATGCGGGCGCCGGCCTCGGACAGCTCGAAGTTGCGCTCGGCGATGTCGTACTCGGCGAGGGCCGCGTAGTTCGCGCCGAAGGTGTTGGTCTCGACGCAGTCGACACCCACCGAGTAGTACGCCTCGTGGACCGAGCGGACGATGTCCGGCCGGGTCACGTTCAGGACCTCGTTGCAGCCCTCCAGCTGCTGGAAGTCCTCCATCGAGGGGTCCTGCGCCTGGAGCATGGTTCCCATGGCTCCGTCGGCGACGACCACGCGGGTCGCGAGCGCCTCTCGGAGGGCATCGGCCCGTGTCTGGGTGTCTGCGGTCGGGTTCGGCAACGAGGCCATGGTTGAGCTCCCTGGGCTGCGACGGCTGTCGGCTTTGCACCCTCTGTGTCAAGGGTGCACGCGGTCAGGGTAACCGCGAGGCGGCGGCCCCGGTGGGGGCGTCCCACGTGGCGGACTGCATCCTGTGCGCGGGAGTCACGTGGGAGGGTGCGTCGGGCGCGCCGCAGCGGGAAACACCCAAGCATGCACCAGGTCGGCATCGACCGATAGTGTTCAGCATTGTCGAACTACGTCAGCAGGAGGCTGCGCGATGGCACGGAACATCCAGTCGCTCGAACGAGCCGCTGCGATGCTGCGGCTCCTGGCCGGCGGGGAGCGCCGGCTGGGTCTCTCGGACGTGGCGTCCGCCCTGGGCCTGGCCAAGGGCACGGCGCACGGGATCCTGCGCACATTGCAGGCCGAGGGCTTCGTGGAGCAGGACCCCGCGTCCGGGCGCTACCAGCTGGGGGCGGAGCTGCTGCGGCTGGGCAACAGCTACCTGGACGTGCACGAGCTGCGCGCCCGTGCCCTGGTGTGGACGGACGACCTGGCGCGGGCGAGCGGCGAGAGCGTGTACGTGGGCGTGCTCCACAAGAGCGGGGTGCTGATCATGCACCACGTGTTCCGCCCGGACGACAGCCGCCAGGTGCTGGAGGTGGGGGCGATGCAGCCGCTGCACTCGACGGCGCTGGGCAAGGTGCTGTCGGCCTACGACCCGGTGGCGCACACCGAGGCGGTGGACGCGGAGCGGGAGGCGTTCACGCCCCGTACGGTCACCGACGCGGCGGGCTTCGAGGAGGTCCTGGGGCTGACGCGGGCGCGCGGCTGGGCGGCGGACGTGGAGGAGACCTGGGAGGGCGTCGCCTCGGTGGCCGCCCCCATCCACGACCGGCGGCGGATGCCGGTGGGCGCGGTGGCGGTCGCCGGCGCCGTGGAGCGGGTCTGCGGGGAGTCCGGGGAGCCGCGGGCGGCCCTGGTGGCGTCCGTACGGGACTGCGCGCGGTCGGTTTCGCGCGATCTCGGAGCGGGCCGGTTCTGAGCTTGACCTGATCCCTTTGGTCCACCCGATCACCGCCTTGCGCGGCGTTCGGGTGGACCTTGGCGTTTTCCGATCATCCATTGGCCTGATTTGGGCGATCGTACCGAGTGGTAACGATCCGGTTCTTTGACCAGGCCAGGCCTTGACGCGTTCTTCACCCAGGCGGAAAACTGCCGTTCATCGGTCGGCATTGTCGAACACCTACCGGCAATACGCGTTAGGGTATGGCGAGGCCATGGACCGGTGAAGCACTCACCGAGTGGGTGGACCACCGGAGGGACCCGGTGTCCGCCCGCCCCTGGACGTAAGACAAAGGAGTCGCGGGTGTCCAGCTCCGACATCTTCATCGGCGAGACCATCGGTACCGCCCTGCTCACACTGCTCGGCGGTGGCGTCTGCGCCGCCCTCACGCTCAAGAGCTCCAAGGCCCGAGGCGCGGGCTGGCTCGCGATCACCTTCGGCTGGGGCTTCGCCGTCCTGATCGCCGCATACGTCTCCGCGCCGCTCTCCGGCGCCCACCTCAACCCGGCGGTCACCGTCGGCATCGCCGTCAAGACCGGCGAGTGGGGCGACGTCCCCGTCTACTTCGCGGGCCAGCTCCTCGGCGCGATGCTGGGCGCGGTCCTGATGTGGATCACCTACTACGGCCAGTTCCGGGCCCACCTGTCCGACCCGGAGCACATCCGTGACGCCAAGCTCGGTCCGGAGGACCCGCACCCGCACGACGTCGCCGGCCCGGTCCTCGGCATCTTCTCGACCGGCCCCGAGATCCGCAACGTGGTCCAGAACCTCGCGACGGAGATCATCGGCACCGCCGTGCTGGTCCTGGCGATCCTGACCCAGGGCCTCCAGGACGGCGGCAAGGGCCTCGGCGTCATCGGCGTCCTGATCACCTCCTTCGTCGTCGTCGGCATCGGCCTCTCGCTGGGCGGTCCGACCGGCTACGCCATCAACCCGGTCCGCGACCTCGGTCCGCGCATCGTCCACGCCCTGCTCCCGCTGCCCAACAAGGGCGGCTCGGACTGGGGGTACTCCTGGATCCCGGTCGTCGGCCCGCTCGTCGGTGCCGCACTCGCCGGCGGTCTGTACAACATCGCGTTCGCCTGATCAGCTTCGGCCGCGCTCGCAAGATCCGCACCGCCCTCCTGATTCCGCCTACTCCACAGACCTGCCAGGAGCAGCCACCATGACCAGCAGCACCGGCCCCTTCATCGCCGCGATCGACCAGGGCACCACCTCCTCCCGCTGCATCGTCTTCGACCGCGACGGCCGCATCGTCGCCGTCGACCAGAAGGAGCACGAGCAGATCTTCCCGAAGCCGGGCTGGGTCGAGCACGACGCCTCCGAGATCTGGACCAACGTCCAGGAGGTCGTCGCCGGCGCCATCGCCAAGGCGGAGATCACCGCCGCCGACGTCAAGGCCGTCGGCATCACCAACCAGCGCGAGACCACCCTCCTGTGGGACCGCCACACCGGCGAGCCCGTGCACAACGCGCTGGTCTGGCAGGACACCCGCACCGACGCCCTGTGCAGGGAGCTCGGCCGCAACGTCGGCCAGGACCGCTTCCGCCGCGAGACCGGCCTGCCGCTGGCGAGCTACTTCGCCGGTCCCAAGATCCGCTGGATGCTCGACAACGTCGAGGGCCTGCGGGAGCGCGCCGAGGCCGGCGACATCCTCTTCGGCACCATGGACTCCTGGGTCATCTGGAACCTCACCGGTGGCGCCCAGGGCGGCGTGCACGTCACCGACGTGACCAACGCCTCGCGCACCATGCTGATGAACCTGCACACCCTGGCCTGGGACGAGCGCATCGCCGAGTCCATGGGCGTCCCGCTCAACGTGCTCCCGGAGATCAGGTCCTCCGCCGAGGTCTACGGCCACGTCAAGGAGGGCGTCCTGGCCGGCGTCCCGGTCGCCTCGGCGCTCGGTGACCAGCAGGCCGCGCTCTTCGGCCAGACCTGCTTCGCCGAGGGCGAGGCCAAGTCCACCTACGGCACCGGCACGTTCATGCTGATGAACACCGGCGACAAGATCATCAACTCCTACAGCGGCCTGCTGACCACGGTCGGCTACCAGATCGGCGACCAGAAGCCGGTCTACGCGCTGGAGGGCTCCATCGCCGTCACCGGCTCGCTCGTCCAGTGGATGCGCGACCAGATGGGCATGATCAAGACCGCGGCCGAGATCGAGACCCTCGCGCTCTCCGTCGACGACAACGGCGGCGCCTACTTCGTGCCGGCCTTCTCCGGCCTCTTCGCCCCGTACTGGCGCTCCGACGCCCGCGGCGTGATCGCCGGACTCACCCGGTACGTCACCAAGGCGCACATCGCCCGTGCCGTCCTGGAGGCCACGGCCTGGCAGACCCGCGAGATCACCGACGCCATGACCAAGGACTCCGGCGTCGAGCTGGCGGCCCTCAAGGTCGACGGCGGCATGACCTCCAACAACCTGCTGATGCAGACGCTCTCGGACTTCCTGGACGCCCCCGTGGTGCGCCCGATGGTCGCCGAGACCACCTGCCTCGGCGCCGCCTACGCCGCCGGCCTGGCCGTCGGCTTCTGGCCCGACACCGACGCCCTGCGCGCCAACTGGCGCCGCGCGGCGGAGTGGACCCCGCGGATGCCCGCCGACCAGCGGGACCGCGAGTACAAGAGCTGGCTCAAGGCCGTGGAGCGGTCCATGGGCTGGGTCGACGACGAAGACGCCAGCTGACCGCACCAGCTGAGTCAATCGACGAGGAGCTGAAAGAGACATGAGCACCCTGCAGAGCGTTCCCGCCCTGGGTACGCACCCGACTTCCGGTGCCAACGCGAGCCGCGCCGAGACCCGTGAGCAGCTCGAGAAGGCCACGTACGACCTGCTGGTCATCGGCGGTGGGATCCTGGGCACCTCGGTGGCCTGGCACGCCGCGCAGTCGGGTCTGCGGGTTGCCATGGTGGACGCCGGCGACTTCGCCGGCGCCACCTCCTCGGCCTCCTCCAAGCTCGTCCACGGCGGTCTGCGCTACCTGCAGACCGGCGCGGTCAAGCTGGTGGCGGAGAACCACCACGAGCGGCGGGTGCTGGCCAAGGACGTGGCCCCGCACCTGGTCAACCCGCTCACCTTCTACCTGCCGGTCTACAAGGGCGGTCCGGTGGGTGCGGCCAAGCTGGGCGCGGGCGTCTTCGCCTACTCCGCCCTCTCGGCCTTCGGCGACGGCATGGGCAAGGTCATATCCCCGGCCCGTGCCGTCGCCGACAACCCCGGTCTCAAGACGGACGACCTCAAGGCCGTCGCCGTCTACTACGACCACCAGATGAACGACTCCCGCATGGCGGTCATGACGGTCCGCGCGGCCGTCGAGTCGGGCGCGGTCGTCCTCAACCACGCCGAGGTCACCGGCCTGCGCATGACGCGCGGCCGGGTCAGCGGCGCCGAGCTCAAGGACCGCCTGGACGGTACCGAGTTCGGGGTCGACGCACGCGTCGTGCTCAACGCCACCGGCCCGTGGGTGGACCACCTGCGGCGCATGGAAGACAAGCACGCCATGCCGTCGATCCGCCTCTCCAAGGGCGCGCACATCGTCATGAAGCGCAAGTCGCCGTGGAAGGCCGCCATGGCCACCCCGATCGACAAGTACCGCATCACCTTCGCCCTCCCCTGGGAGGACCAGCTGCTGCTCGGCACCACCGACGAGGTGTACGAGGGCGACCCGGCGGACGTGCGCGCCACCGAGAAGGACATCCAGCAGATCCTGGACGAGGCCGCGTTCTCCATCAAGGACGCCGACCTCGACCGGTCGCTGATGACGTACGCCTTCGCCGGCCTGCGCGTCCTGCCCGGCGGCCCCGGCGGCGTCGAGAAGGCCAAGCGCGAGACGGTGGTCTCCGAGGGCGCCGGCGGCATGCTGTCGGTGGCCGGCGGCAAGTGGACCACGTACCGCCACATCGGCCGCGTGGTCATGGACAAGCTCGCCAAGCTCCCCGGCAGCCCGCTGACCGAGGACATGGAGCCGGTGAAGTCGCTCGTACGCCGCGTCCCGCTGCCCGGTGTCGCCAACCCGAACGCGGTCGCGCACCGGCTGCTGGTGGACCGCGAGCCCGGCAGCCGGATGGACCCGCTCACCGCCCGCCACCTGGCCTCGCACTACGGCTCGCTCGCCTTCGACATCGCGCGCCTGGCGAACGAGGACCCGGCGCTGGCCGAGCGCATCCACCCGGACGGCCCGGAGATCTGGGCGCAGGTCGCCTACGCCCGTGACAACGAGTGGGCCGAGACGGTCGACGACGTGCTGCGCCGCCGCACGACGGTGACGGTCCGCGGCCTGGACGACGAGGCCGTACGGGCCCGCGTCGAGGAGATGCTGAGCCGCAAGGCATAGCTCGTACGCGGGTGGGGAAGAGGGGCGGTTCCGAGGGGAACCGCCCCTCTGTCGTGGGCTGTGGCCGACGTCCCGCAAAGGCTTAGGCTGGCCCACGTGGGCAAGGAACTTCGGAAGGAGACCTGGGTGATCGAGCTTGAGGGCGTGCCCGAGCTGATCGACCCGGTCATGGTGGCCGCGTTCGAGGGCTGGAACGACGCGGGTGACGCCGCCTCCGGTGCGGTGGCGCACCTGGACCGGGAGTGGAAGGGCGAGGTCTTCGCGGCGCTGGACGCCGAGGACTACTACGACTTCCAGGTCAACCGGCCGACGGTGTGGCTGGACAACGGCGTCAGGAAGATCACCTGGCCGACGACGCGGCTGTCGGTGGTCCGGATCGGCGGTGCGAAGCCCCGCGACCTGGTGCTGGTGCGGGGCATCGAACCGTCCATGCGCTGGCGGTCGTTCTGCAACGAGCTGCTCGGCTTCGCGCACGAGCTGGGCGTGGAGATGGTGGTCATCCTCGGCGCGCTGCTCGGCGACACCCCGCACACGCGGCCGGTGCCGGTGAGCGGGGTGACCTCGGACGCGGACCTCGCGCGGACGATGGACCTGGAGGAGACGAAGTACGAGGGCCCGACCGGGATCGTCGGCGTGCTCCAGGAGGCCTGTACGCACGCCGGGGTTCCGGCGGTGTCGCTGTGGGCGGCGGTGCCGCACTACGTGTCCCAGCCGCCGAACCCGAAGGCGACGCTGGCGCTGCTGAACCGGCTGGAGGACCTGATCGACATCAGGATCCCGCTCGGTGAACTCCCGGAGGACGCGCGGGCGTGGCAGCTGGGCGTGGACCAACTGGCCGCGGAGGACAGCGAGGTGGCGGAGTACGTTCAGACGCTGGAGGAGGCCCGGGACACCGCGGACCTGCCGGAGGCGTCGGGGGACGCGATCGCCCGGGAGTTCGAGCGGTACCTGCGGCGGCGGGACCCGTCCGCGGGCGCGGAGCAGCCGGGTGACGGCTCGTACCTGCGGGACACCTCCAGCGGGCTGACGCGGCCGTCGCGCCGCCGCCCGGACCCCTCCGGGGAGGAGCCCCCGACCCCGCCGGACCCGGACGAGCCGGGCGACACCCCGGAGCCCCCGTCGGCCTAGCCCTGCGGGGCGGGCTCCGCCCGCAGGGGCGGTAGCGCCGTGTTCGTAGCCGCGCCGGCGACTGAGGCGAGAACGGTTGAAGGGCGGGGCGGGGAGCGGCGCCGCAGGCAGGGCCCGCGCGGCCCCGGGCGCGCCGATGCCCCCGGAACCGACGGAGTCCGGGGGCATCGGCGGCGGTGTTACAGGGCCACGCCCAGGAGGGCGTCCACCGTGCGGGAGACCAGGCCCGGGGCCGTTTCGTCGTCGCCGTCCGAGGCGTTCTGCGCGTCCACCCAGCGGTCCACCGCGGCCAGCGCGGCCGGGGCGTCCAGGTCGCGGGCGAGGGCCTCGCGGACCTCCTCGACCAGGGCGTCCGCCGGGAGGCCGTCCGGCCGGGAGACCGCCGCGCGCCACCGTTCCAGGCGGGACACGGCCTCGGCGAGGACGTCGTCCGTCCACTCCCAGTCGGCGCGGTAGTGGTGCGCCAGCAGGGCCAGCCGGATGGCGGCCGGGTCGACGCCCGCGCGGCGCAGCGCCGAGACGAAGACCAGGTTGCCCTTGGACTTCGACATCTTCTCGCCGCCCAGCGCGACCATGCCCGCGTGGACGTAGGCCTTGGCCATCGGAAACTCGCCCGTCAGGGCCTGCGCGTGCGACGCGCCCATCTCGTGGTGCGGGAAGGCCAGGTCGGAGCCGCCGCCCTGGATGTCGAAGCCCATGCCCAGGTGGTCCAGGGCGATGGCCACGCACTCGATGTGCCAGCCCGGCCGGCCGGGCCCCAGGGAGGCCCCGTCCCAGCTCGGTTCGCCCGGCCGTGCGGCCATCCACAGCATCGGGTCGAGGGGGTTCTTCTTGCCCGGGCGGTCCGGGTCGCCGCCGCGCTCGGCGGACAGCGCCCGCATCGCCGCGGCGTCGAGGTGGGAGACCCCGCCGAAGTTCGGGTCGGACGCCACCGAGAAGTAGACGTCGCCGTCGAGCTCGTACGCGGCGCCCGCGTCGCGCAGCCGCTCGACCAGCGGCACGATGCCGGGTATGGCCTCGACGGCGCCGATGTAGTGCTGCGGCGGCAGCATGCGCAGGGCGGTCATGTCCTCGCGGAAGAGGGCCGTCTCGCGCTCCGCCAGCTCGGTCCAGTCGTGTCCGTCGCGCAGCGCCCGCTCCAGGAGCGGATCGTCCACGTCCGTGACGTTCTGGACGTAGTGGACCTGCCGCTTGTTGTCGAGCCACACGCGCTGCACGAGGTCGAACGCGTTGTAGGTCGCCGCGTGACCGATGTGGGTCGCGTCGTACGGGGTGATCCCGCAGACGTAGAGGCGGGCGACGGGACCGGGGGCGAGGGTGATCGTCCCCTGGGTCGCGGTGTCGTGGATCTGGAGGTCGCGGCCCTTGCCGGGCAGGGCGGGGACCTCAGAAGCGGGCCAGGCATGCATGGCTCGAGCCTAACCGGACGAGTGTTCCGGAAACGAATGCGACCAGCACTGTTGGCTTGATCGGCACTCTTGCGATCTGGCCGGTTCTGTGCGTCCGCCACCATCCGGTGGCGGTCCTGCTCAGACGGGCGGCCAGGGGATCGCCGGCCACTGCCCCGACGGCTGCGGGTGCCTGCCCTCGCGCAGCAGCTGGGCCACGCGGGCCCGTACGGCGGCCAGCTCGACGGAGGTGATCAGCTCGGCCAGCCGGGTGGCGAGCGGGGCCCCGTCGGCCAGCTGGGCCTCCAGGGACTCCAGGACCGTGCGCGCCTCGTCGGTCAGCGGCTCCCCGGCCCAGCCCCACAGCAGGGTGCGCAGCTTGTCCTCGGTGTGGAAGCTCACTCCGTGGTCGATCCCGTAGAGCCTGCCGTCCGGCGCGGGCAGCAGGTGGCCGCCCTTGCGGTCGCCGTTGTTGATCACCGCGTCCAGCACGGCGAGGCGGCGCAGCCGGGGGTCGTCGGCGTGCACGAGGAGGGCGGTGCGGCCCTCCTCCACCTCGGCGAGGGCCACCGCCTTCCAACCCTCGCCGGCCTCCTCGCCCTCGACGAGCGCGAGGAGCGCGGGCTCCGGCGTTTCTCCGGCGTCGATCCAGTGCTGGACCATTCCCTCTCCGTACGGGCCGTCGCGCAGCACGGTGGTGGGGACCAGCCCCCAGCCGGTGGCCTCGGAGACCAGGTACGCGGCGCGCTCGCGCCGGGCGAGGTTCCCGTCGGGGAAGTCCCACAGGGGCCGCTCCCCCTTGACGGGCTTGTAGACGCACTCCGCGCTTCGGCCCTCGTAGGCCACGGTGCACAGCAGGACCGCGTTGGACGCCTCGGCGATGCGGCCGCGGACGGTGAGCTCACCGCGGGTGAGCAGCTCCTCTATCGGGGTCACCTCGCTCACACCTGGCGCCGGTACCCGTTCTGGCGGGGGCAGACGTGGCCCTCGGGGTCGAGGGGCAGGCTGCACAGCGGGCACGGCGGGCGGCCGGCGTTGACCACGTCGAGGGCCCGCTTGGCGAAGGCCCGGGCCTGCGCGCCGGACAGCCGCACCCGCAGCATGGGCGGCCCGTTCTCCTCGTCCTGGAGCAGGCGTTCCTCGGCCTCGGCGAGGTCCTCCTCCGAGTCGGCGTCGAGTTCGACGAGCGCCTGGGCCTCGACGATCATCCGCTGCTCCTCGCCGTCCCAGGCGAGCGCCATGGTGCCGACGCGGAACTCCTCCTCGACGGGGACGTCCAGCGGCGCGGTGTCGGCGGCCTCGGCGGAGGCGACGGCCGGGACGGGCGCGTTGCCGCCGGTGCGCCGTACGACCTCGTCGAGGAGCTCGTCCATGCGCTCGGCGAGCGCCGCGACCTGGGTCTTCTCCAGGGAGACGCTGGTGACGCGGGGGCCCGCGGAGGCCTGGAGGAAGAAGGTGCGGCGTCCAGGCAGACCGACCGTGCCGGCCACGAAGCGGTCCGGGGGGTCGTAAAGGAACACCTGACGGGGCACGACCGGTCTCCAAGTCTGGGGCAGGGGCAGGGCTGCGCACGTGTTGCTGGCCCTGCCACCCTACTGCGCCGTTCGATCAGGCCGCGCCCGCGCCGCCTCCCACGACGGCGTCGCCGCCGCCCTCGGTCTCGCTCTCGGCCGAGGCGGCCGGCCGGGGGATCAGCGGGGTGAGGTCGCCGGTGTCGCCCAGGCGCAGCAGGAAGGGCCGGGTGGGGGTGTAGCGGATCGCGGTGACCGAGCAGGGGTCGACGTGGATCCGCTGGAACAGGTCGAGGTGCATGCCGAGGGCGTCGGCGACGAGGGACTTGATGATGTCGCCGTGGGAGCACATGAGGAAGACGGCGTCGGCGCCGTGCTCCTCCTCGATCCGCGTGTTCCACGCGCGTACGGCGTCCACGGCGCGGGCCTGCATGGCGCGCATGGATTCGCCGCCGGGGAAGACGGCGGCCGAGGGGTGCTGCTGGACGATCTTCATGAGGGGTTCGCCGGCGAGTTCGGAGAGTTTGCGGCCCGACCAGTCGCCGTAGTGGCATTCGCCGATCCGCTCGTCGGTGTGCAGCGGGAGCCCGGGGCGGGCCGCGAGCAGCGGGGCGAGGGTCTCCCGGCAGCGCTGGAGCGGACTGCTGACGGCGGCCGCGAGGGGTACCCCGTCGAGCCGCCCGGGCAGGGCGGCGGCCTGCTCCGCGCCGTATTCGTCCAGGGCCACCCCCGGGGTCCATCCGGCGAGCAGCCCTGCGGTGTTGGCGGTGGACCGCCCGTGTCGTACGAGGATCAGCGTGGCCATGCATGCAGGGTATGCGGTGCCGCCGGCGTGCGGGCGGGCGCGGGTGGGGGAAGAATGCCGGGCGTGATTGTGGACTGCGCGATGTACCGGGACGGCCGCCGCTCGGAGGCCCCCAGGGAGTTCTCCTCGGCCCTGGCGGAGGCCCGGACCCACGGGGACGCCTTCGTGTGGGTCGGCGTGCACGAGCCGACGGCGGAGGAGTTCGACCGGGTGAGCCGGGAGTTCGGCCTGCACGCGCTGGCGGTGGAGGACGCGCTGACGGCGCACCAGCGTCCCAAGCTGGAGGTGTACGACGACTCGCTGTTCGTGGTCCTCAAGCCGGTGCTGTACGACGACTCCGCGGACACGGTGACCACGGGCGAGCTGATGGTGTTCATCGGCGACTCCTTCGTGGTCACGGTCCGGCACGGCGAGGGGGCCGCGCTGGCTGCCGTACGGCACCGGCTGGAGCAGGAGCCGGACGTCCTGCGGCACGGCCCGACGGCGGTGCTGTACGCGGTGTCCGACGCGGTGGTGGACCACTACATCGAGGTGGCGGCCGAACTCCAGGCGGACCTGGAGGAGCTGGAGGCGGAGGTGTTCGCGCCGAACCCCAGGGACTTCAAGAACACGGCCGCCCGGATCTACGGATTCAAGCGGCAGGTCCTGGAGTTCCGCCGGGCGACGAGTCCGCTGCTCCAGCCCATGGACCGGCTCGCCTTCGGGCAGGTGCCGTTCGTGCACGGGCACGCCCAGCCCTTCTTCCGGGACGTCGCCGACCACCTGACGAAGGCGAGCGAGTACATCGAGGGCCTGGACCGGCTGCTCTCGGACGCGCTGGCCGCGCACCTGGCGCAGATGGGCGTCCGGCAGAACGACGACATGCGCAAGATCTCCGCCTGGGCGGCCATGGCGGCCGTCCCCACGATGGTCGCGGGGATCTACGGGATGAACTTCGCCGACATGCCGGAGCTGAGGCAGGCCTGGGGTTATCCGGCGGTGGTGCTGCTCATGGTGGGCGTGTGCCTGGGCCTGCACCGGCTGTTCAAGCGGCGCGGCTGGCTCTGAGCCGCGAGCCGTACCGCGGGCCGCGGGCCGGGTTCCGGGCCGCCGGTCGTGCTCCGGGCCCCGGGCCGTGCTCCGGGCCGCTGGTCAGGCGAAGCCGTGGCCGGCCTTCACCACACCGCCCAGCGGGTCCCTGCGCTCCGGCGGGCGCAGCCGGACCATGCGGTGCCAGCCGCTGAAGCGCTCGTACGCGTACATCGCGCGGATGCCGCAGGCGAGCGCGGCGGTCTTGGGCGCGGGCCAGCGCAGCAGCCGGCCCATGTGGTCCATGACGGCGAGGCTGACGTCCCGGTAGACGCCGATCTCGGCGAGGGCGCTCTCGCGCAGGACCCGCTGGATGGTGCGGCCGTGCCCCTGGCGGGCGAGGCGCAGCAGTTCCTCGTGGCAGTAGGCAAGGTGGTTGTCCTCGTCGTTGCTGATGACGCGGACGGCCTTGCCGACCTCGGGGTGGTCGCCGAAGTGGCGCAGCAGCATGTCCATCTGGTCGGCCGCGCGCTGTTCGGTGACCCGGCTGTGCGCGAGGTAGACGACGATGTCCTCCTCGGTCAGCGGCTGGTCGCGGCGGAGCTTGTCGTGCGCGAGGCCGATGCCGCGGCGTTCGAGCAGCATCGTGTAGTCGGTCTCGGGCGGGACCGGGACGGCGGGCAGGCCGCGCTTGCGCAGCAGGGCCCGGAAGATCCGGCCGTGCTTGTCCTCGTCGGCGCCGTGCCGGGTGATCTTGGGGGCGAGGTCGCGCATGCCCTCGGGTACGAGGGCGGCGATCCGGCCGTTCTCCCAGCCGCCCTGGGACTCCCCGCTGGCGGCGATGGAGCAGAACAGCTGGAAGGAGTCGTCGTGGTCGACGATCTCCTGGAACAGGCTGCGGGCAGAGAGCATGCAACGAGTCAAATGCGGATCGACCGGGCGGGCAACCGATGCGTCGTCCCGCTCGCCCGAATGAACGAAACCGCCGGACGGGCGGCGGGGCGTAACCCCGGGGGCGGCCCCGGCGTTGTTCGCTGTGTCGGCCGTGGCGGGGAAGACCCCCCGAGCCCCCACCACGGCCGCTGACTCCTTCCGGACGCCGCCCCCGCACCGCTCCACGGTGCGGGGGCGGCTGCGTCGGACTCCGTCGCGTCAGGCGAGGCCGGCGATCTCCAGGGCCTCGGTGCCGGCCCGCAGGGCGGCGATCCGCTCGTCGAGGGTGAAGCCGGCCGGGGCCAGCGTGAGGGTGGTGACCCCGGCCTCGGCGTAGGCCCGCATCCCGTCCGCGATGCGCTCCACGGAGCCCAGCAGGGTGGTCGAGTCGATCAGCGAGTGCGGGACGGCGGCGGCCGCCCCCTCCTTGTCGCCGCCCAGGTACTTGGCCTGGATCTCGGCCGCCTCCTTCTCGTACCCCATCCGCTGCGCGAGCTGGTTGTAGAAGTTCTGCTTCGGGCTGCCCATGCCGCCGACGTACAGGGCGGTGTAGGGGCGGAACACGTCCGCGAGCGCGGTCACGTCCTCGCCGACGGCCAGCGGAACGGTCGGGCAGACGTCGAAGCCGTCCATCGTCAGGCCGGCCTTCTCGCGGCCCGCGCGGATGTGCCGCAGGGCCGTCTCCTCCAGGTGCTGGGCGGCCGGGAAGATCAGCAGGGCGCCGTCGGCGATCTCGCCGGTCTGCTCCAGGTTCTTCGGCCCGATGGCGGCGATGTAGAGCGGGATGTGCTCGCGCTCGGGGTGCACGGTCAGCTTGAGCGGCTTGCCGGGCCCGCCGGGCAGCGGCAGGGTCCAGTGGGCGCCTTCGTAGGTCAGCCGCTCGCGGGACATGGCCTTGCGGACGATCTCCACGTACTCGCGGGTGCGGGCGAGCGGCTTGTCGAACGTGACGCCGTACCAGCCCTCGGAGACCTGGGGGCCGGAGACGCCGAGGCCGAGCCGGAAGCGGCCCTTGGTGAGCGAGTCCAGGGTGGCGGCGGTCATCGCCGTCATCGCCGGCTGGCGGGCCGGGATCTGGAAGATCGCCGATCCGACGTCGATCCGCTCCGTCTGTGCGGCCACCCAGGCGAGCACGGTCGCCGCGTCGGAGCCGTAGGCCTCGGCGGCCCAGCAGACGTCGTAGCCGAGCCGGTCGGCCTCCTGGGCGACGGCGAGGTTGTCGGCGTCCATGCCCGCACCCCAGTAGCCGAGATTGATGCCGAGCCGCATGTGTCGTCCCTCTCACGAATGTGCCGGTTTACCGATCAGTAACGTGGGTCTGCGGGGGACTGTAGCGCGCCCGACGGCCACACGGCAGTGCCCCAGTAGTCTCAGCGCTCATGGAGCAGAGGCATCTCGGCCGCACCGGACTGCGCGTCTCCCGGATCGGCCTCGGCACCCTCACCTGGGGCCGTGACACCGGCGAGGAAGCCGCCGCCGAGCAGTTGCGGACGTTCTGGGAAGCGGGCGGGACGCTCGTGGACACGGCCGACGTCTACGGCGACGGAGAGGCGGAGTACCTCCTCGGCCAGCTGGTGGGCTCCCTCGTGCCGCGCCGGGACCTGGTCATCGCGACCAAGTCGGGCAGCGTCCCCGACCCCGACCGGCGGTTCAACGGCTCGCGCGGGCACCTGCTGACCGCGCTGGACGACTCCCTGGACCGGCTCGGCACCGACTACGTGGACCTGTGGCAGGTGCACGCCTTCGACCCCGGCACCCCGGTCGAGGAGACCCTCCAGGCGCTGGACCTGGCCGTCGCCAGCGGGCGGGCCCGGTACGCGGGGGTGTCCAACTTCAGCGGCTGGCAGCTGGCCAGGGCGGCGACGTGGCAGCTCGCCGCGCCCGGGACGCGGACCCGGCTGGCCTCGACCCAGATGGAGTACTCGCTCCTCCAGCGGGGCGTGGAGCGCGAGGTGCTCCCCGCCGCACTGGACCTGGGGGTCGGCCTGCTGCCGTCCTCGCCGCTGGGGCGGGGGGTGCTGACGGGCAAGTACCGGGACGGGACGCCGGCCGGCTCCCGGGGGGCGTCGCCGTCGCTGGCCGCGCTGGTGGAGCCGTACCTGCACGACGCGGCGCGCGGGATCGTGGACGCGGTGGTGACGGCCGCGCAGGGCCTGGCCGTGACCCCGCTCCAGGTGGCCCTGGCCTGGATCCGGGACCGGCCCGGGGTGGCCGCCCCGATCGTGGGCGCCCGGACGTCCGCGCAGCTGGAGGCGGCACTGTCGGTGGAGGCCCTTAGTCTTCCGGAGGAGATCCGCCGTGCGCTGGACGACGTGTCGGCGCCCGTGCACCGCTACCCCGACCAGGACTGGAGCACCCTGTGAGTACGGCCCCCGAGCCCGCCAACCCCGCTGCCGCGGAGGAACCGTACGGGGCCGCCCCGGACCCCGCCGAAACCCCGGAGCCCTTTGCGGAACCCGCCGCGGACGGCACCCCGGCCGAGGGCGACACGGACGGCCCGGCCGCCCAGGCCGAGGCCCCGGCGCCCGACACCGCTGGGACCGACGACCCCGACACGACCGGCGACGCCGGGGCCGAAAGCCCGAACGGGTCCCGCGACGCCGAGGGCGAGAGCCCGGAGACGACCGCCGACGCCGAGGGCGAGAGCCCGGAGACGACCGCCGGGGCCGAGAGCCCGGAGACGACCGGCGACGCCGGGGGCGAGGGCCCGGGCGGGGTCGGCGGGGGGCCGGGGGCGGAGCCCCCGGTTTCGGGAAGGGGCGGGGTGGGGGAGAGCCCCGCAGGGACCGCCGCACAGCCCGGGGCCCCTGACCAGGACGCCGTCGGGGCGGAGCCGGCAACGGCGGAGACCCCCGCCGGGCTCACCGAGGCGCAGGCCGAGCTGGCCGCGCAGAAGGTCGAGCGCGAACGCATCGCCCGCCGCAAGGCCGAGCGGGAGGCCCCCGTCGACGCCGGCGGCAAGCTCAGCGGCAAGGCCGCCGACCTGCTGGCCGCCGTACGGGCCGTGGAGAGCGGGGCCAAGCCCGCCGCCGTGTACTTCGACGAGGCCCCCGCCGCGCCGCGCAGGGCCGCCCCCGCTCCCCCGCAGCCGCGCCCGGCGGCCCCCGCCCCGGCCCGTACCGCCGGGGACGTCGGCGCCGTCCGCGCCGTGCTCGCCCGCGGCGGCGCCCCCGAGGCCCTGGCCGGGCAGGC
>NZ_JBEZKZ010000108.1:0-18311 GCF_040651895.1 Streptomyces sp. NPDC048352 | reverse complement strand
CCCGCGGCCGTGGCACTCGCCATGCGCCTCTGGGGGCGGCGGCACGGCCTGGTGACCCTGGAGATCTACGGGCACTGCGCACCCGGACCGCCAGCCCGGACAAGCTCGTCCGCGAGGAGCTCGACGACCTCGTCCGTCCGGTCCCTGGGCCTCCCGGCCGGCGGCCGGAACCGTAACGGCTGACGGCCCGTCGGGGCCTCGCCGACGCGCCGTCCGGCCCCGCTTCGGCGCGCCGGTGACCCGGCGGCCGGCTCACTGGTCGACGAACGTGAGGCTGGCCGCGTCGTACCGGGTGCCCGCGACCTGCTCCGCCGGGGCGGCGGCCTCGATGGCGGCGAGGTCCTCGGGGGATAGCTCGACGGCCAGGGCCCCGAGGTTCTCCTCCAGGTAGCGCAGGCGGCGGGTCCCGGGGATCGGCACGACGTCGGCGCCCCGGTGCTGGACCCAGGCCAGCGCGAGCTGGCCGGTGGTGATGCCCTTCGCCGCGGCCAGCTTGTCCAGTTCGGCCACGATCGCCAGGTTCCGTTCGAGGTTGCCGTCGGCGAAACGCGGCTGGGTGCGCCGGATGTCGGTCGCGGCCAGACCCTCCACCGAGCTGTACCGGCCCGTCAGGAAGCCCCGGCCCAGCGGGGAGAACGGCACCAGGCCGATGCCCAGTTCACGGCAGACCGGGACGGTCCGCGCCTCCAGGTCGCGGGTCCACAGCGACCACTCGCTCTGCAGCGCGGCGATCGGGTGGACCGCGTGCGCCCGCCGGATGGTGTCGGCGCCGGCCTCGGACAGGCCGAGGTGGCGGACCATTCCGGCCTGAACGAGTTCGGCCATGGCGCCGACGGTCTCCTCGATCGGCACCTGCGGATCGACCCGGTGCTGGTAGTAGAGGTCGATGTGGTCGACCCCCAGCCGGCGCAGCGACGCCTCGCACGCCTGGCGCACGTAGGCGGCGTCGCCGCGGATCAGGGTGGGCTCGCCCAGGCGGTTGGCGAAGCCGAACTTCGTCGCCAGCACCACCTCGTCGCGGCGCCCCGCGACGGCCCGGCCGATCAACTCCTCGTTGTGGCCGAATCCGTAGAAGTCGGCGGTGTCCAGGAGGGTCACCCCGAGGTCGAGCGCGCGGTGCAGGGTCTCGATCGACTGTGCGTCGTCGGAGGTGCCGTAGCCGTGGCTCATGCCCATGCAACCGAGACCCTGCGCGGAAACCTCCAGGGCTCCCAGGTGCCGGGGGGAAACGTCACTCATGCTGCTGCCTCCTGCTCGCGGAACATCATCTGCCCGGGACGCTAGGTGTTGGAGTGCGCTCCATGTCAACCACGGGACCGCACCGGCACAGCAAGAAGGCCCCGGTCTCCGTGAGGAGGCCGGGGCCTTGATCGAGCGCTGGGCAGGCCTTGCACCTGCATCCCCCCACGGGAAGTGGGGTGCCTTTCCTTGGACCACCAACGCCGGTCCCACCTCCGCGTTCCGCGGCGGCGAGCTCGAGATCAACTATAGCCCACGAATCCCGGGCTCGATACGTACGCCCCGGCGGCGAGGGCGGAAGCGGTGCTACGGCAGTCAAGGCCATCCGCGCCGGAACAGCTCCGAAGTGCGCCCCCACCGCCCGCCCCCTGTAATTCCCCCCGCGCCCCTTCGCCTCCTCACGCGCTCGGCCACCCAGTTCCTCTACGCATGTCGCGCCTCGGACGCCGCCGCCCACCGAGGCCATCCTTGCGATGCCAAGCCCGTTTCGAGAAAAGGAGGTCTCCATGACGACGGTGGAGTTGTGGGAGCTGGGTGCACGGGCCCGGGCAAAGGTGGACGCGGAATCCCCGGCCCGCAAGAAGGTGCTGGTGATGTTCGCCGGCGAGTGCCCTTCGGGGCCGACGGAGAACATGGACGAAATCACTCATTGGAGGGTCGTCTTCAACGAGGACATCGCTCCCGTCCCCGACCGTCCCCGCAGCGAGGAGCCTGACCTGGGGTCCTTCGAGGTCACGGGCCGAACAGACACGGGAGAGCTCGGCGAGGTCGTCTTTCACGAGGCGCCGTTCCTGGAGAACGCGCCCCTGACGGACGTGGTCACCATGTCACCCGTTGAGGCGTACAAGATCCTGCGGGACAAGGCGGGAGTGACCGACGGGTTCCAGTGGGTCTACCTCCACCACCCCGTCGCCGAGGACCACGTCCAGTACCGCTTCACCTACGACAAGTCCGGCCGCCAGGGGTGGTCCGTCCACGTCGACGACCGCGAGGTCAAGCCCCTCGGCTGACGCTGGGCGGCCGCCCGGGCCATCGACCCCTCGGGGTCGATGGCCCGGACTGGACGCAACGGCACCGCCGACCCCTGGAAGGGGGCGGACGGGCTGGTGTATGCAGGTACTTGTCCGAAATCGTTCGCCAACCCGTCTGCAGCGGTTCGAGGAACGGACCCGGCCCGCCGCCGCGACGGGCGTGCAAGGCAAGGGGGCGTCGCCCCTGACCCGAGGCCGGGGACCCATGCCGACGAACCCGGGGATCGTAGGCCGCTTCCGAGCCCTGTCCGCCCGCTCCCGTCGTCCCCGTCCGCCTCCGCACCCCTCGGGGCGAGGCCGGGCGCCTCGGCGGGCCGTTCGCCTCGGAAATCGAACATGTGTTTCCCTAGGGGGGTGAGACCACCGTTCCGCTTCCCCGAGGACCTGATCACCCTGCAACAGGCGTGGCAGCAGACCTACGCCGAACTCGCGCAGGCGCCCGCCGGCGCTGGCGTGACCGCGCTGCGGCGCCGTCTGATCACCCTCACGGGCCTCCTGTATACCCACCCCTACTGGACCGCCCCCGCCGGCCGGCGGACCGGCGGCGCCGACCTGCGCCGGGCCGCCCGCGCCCGCCTCCCGGCCCGGGCGGAACCCGGGGTCGCAGCATGAGGTGGCAGATTCCCACCCCGCGCCCGCGGGCCCCGGCCACCTGGGCACCCAGCCAGACCGGCCCCTGGGCACGGCGCCACCAGCAGACATGCCGCCGCCCGCCCGTGTGGGTACACCCCGGCACTGCCCGACTTCTCCGGCACGCGGTGTGAGGCACCTGGGGGTCCAGCATCCCCACGGTCGGAGCGGATGACCACCATCTGCCTGACCTCGTCGCGACCTGGACCTACTATCCCGACCATCAGCACAAGGCGAGCCGGGGGCTTGATCTTTAACTCGTGTAACGTGGAACGCGCGCACCACCCGGCTACCGAGAGCGATGAGCACTTCATGGCCAACGAGGCATCGGTCCCCGCGTCGGCCACCAGCACGGACGTCGCCCGGCTGGCCGGGGTGTCCCGCGCCACCGTCTCCTTCGTGCTCAACGACACCCAGGGCCACCGCGTCAGCGAGGCCACCCGGACCCGGGTGCTGGCCGCTGCCGCGCAGCTCGGCTACGTGCCGAACGCCGCCGCCCGCTCGCTGCGGGCGGGGCGCAGCAACCTGGTGCTGATGCCCGCCTCCGTCTCGGCCGTCGGGCGGCTGGTGAGCGAGTGGGTGGACGATCTGCTCAGCGAGCTCGAGCGGCACGGCTACACCGCCGTCATGCACGCCGGCCGTTTCACCGATCCGTTGGAAGCCGCCCGTGCCTGGGCCGAGCTGCGGCCGGCGGCGGTGCTCTGCCTCGACGGCGACCGCCTCACGGCCCGGGCGGCCGAGGTGCTGCGCCGGGCCGGTGTGCGCGGGATGCTCGCCTTCGCATCGCAGCCCGTGGCCGGGGTGCCCACCATCGCCTTCGACCAGACCTCCGTCGGCGCCATCGCCGCCGAACACCTCGTCGCCCGGGGCCGGTCCGGGATCGGGGTGGTCATCCCCCGGGAGCGCGGGCTCGGCACGCTCGCCCGGCCGCGGCTGGCCGGCGTGGAGCAGGTCGCCGCGCGCCATCCGGTCGCCGTCACGCCGGTAGAGCTGGCGTACACGCGGGAGTCGGCCACGGCGCTGGCCCGGCGGTGGCGGGAGCTGGGCCTGGACGCCGTCTTCGCCTACAACGACGAGTACGCCGCCCTGTTGATGCACGCGCTGATGGCCGAGGGGATCTCCGTACCGGAGGAGGTGGCCGTCGTGGGCTGCGACGACCTCGTGCTGTCGGCGCTGCAACGGCCCGCGCTGACCAGCGTCGCCCTGGAGCTGCCTACCGCCGCCTCCGTCGCGGACGCCCTGCACGCGCTCATCGAGGGGCGTACGGCCCCGCAGGTCCGGGGCATCGAGCCGGTCCTGGTGCCCCGGCAGTCCTCCTGAGACCCTGGGGGCCGGGGAGGCCCATACAGGTGCGTCAGGTCTGCATGTCGGGAGACGGCCTGAAAGGCGCTCACCGCACCACTGCGGACGACGACGTGCTCCTGGAGAGGCTGCACGCACTCGCGTGGGGCTCGGAGAGTGCGCCCACCTCTCGCGGGTGTCTCCCGGATCAGCCGTTCCCGCCTCTCACGAACACGGAAGTGGACCTTGCTGAACGCAGCATCGCGTACCCCCTGCCCGGATTGCTCCGCCGCATCTACACGGAGATCGGCGACGGGGGATTCGGGCCGGAAGGCGGCCTTGCGTCGCTGACGCCGCGCCGTGTTCCACATTGGCATCTGCCTGACTGGCATTGCGCGACGACCATCCACGCCGAGCGAGCGGGAATGGGGCCGTCGGCGTCGTGGCTCTTCTTGACGGGCGGCGGCTGCACGATGGAGTGGTACGTCTCGCTGATAGCGGTTGACCACCCGGTGCTGCTCTGGGATGCCGACGGCTGGGAACCGGACTGGGGTCAGGACCCTCATGATGGCCTGCGGTACGCGGCGCCATCGCTGCGCCAGTGGCTGTGGACCTGGACAGACGGCGGCAACGTCTGGGACGACGCGCCGGCACCACCCGTTCAGGGGTTGTGAGCCCAGCGGCCGGGCTGCACCGTGTCGCGGGCCGGCCCTGCTCCCGCGCGAGAACGGACATGAAGGTGTGCCACACCAGCAGCGCCTGCGCAGCAGCAGGAAGGCCAGCAGGACAAGCGGTACGACGACGCCCGCCGGCCCGCCGAACCAGTCGAGGAACGCCGCCGCGGCGGCCCGCACGCCCCGGTGCGGGTCCCCCATCGGGTCGCGCCGGCCGTCGTCCCGGCCCTGGAACGGCGGGGTGGGCGGCGTCGGCGCGGACGACGGCCGCCAGCAGGGCCACCCGGTCAGCAGCAGGTCGAGCGGCAGCACGCCCCCGTCACCGCCGCCTCAGACGCCGAGGTGGTGGGCCAGGAAGGCCACGCTGCGGGCCACGATCGGCGCGACGTCCGGGGCACCGAGGAAGATGTGGTCGGCGCCCTCCACCGGCTCGAGCCGGCACTCGGCGCCGGCCGCCCGCAGCGCCGCGTCCAGGGCCTCGCTCTGGCCGTACGGGACCAGGCCGTCCCGGGTGCCGTGGACCAGCAGGAACGGGGGCGCGCCGACGGCGCCGGCGGCGTACGTCACCGGGCTCGCCGCCCGGGCCAGCGCGGGCCGCTCCTCCTCGGTGCCGCCCAGCAGCGCGTCGTACGGATCGGGGTACTCCCCCGCCCCCGGCGGCATCGGGGGCATGGGGTGCTCCCGCAGGGAGACCAGGTCGGACACGCCGTACCAGTCGACGACCGCCCGTACCGAGGTGTCGCCCGCGCCGACGCCCTCGGTGCCCTCCAGGGTTGCGGCCCCGGGGGTGTCCGGGCCGGTCAGGCCGGCGAGAGCGGCCAGGTGGCCGCCCGCGGACTCGCCCCAGACGGCCATCCGGCCGGGGTCGATGCCGAAGGCGGCGGCGAACGCGCGGACGTAGCGGATGGCGGCCTTGACGTCGTGCAGTTGCGCCGGGAACGGGGCTTCGAGGCTGTGCCGGTAGTCGATCGAGACCAGGGCGAGGCCGGCCGCCAACACCGCGCCGTGCAGCAGCCCGGCGGGGACGGTCGGCGGCGGGTAGCGCCGGTCGCCCTCCAGCCAGCCGCCGCCGTGGATCCAGACCACGGCCGGCACGGGGCCCTGCGCGGCGGGCACGTGGACGTCCAGCAGCCGGGGGCGGAAGCCCGGCCGGGTCGCGTAGGTGACTCCGTCGAAGCGGCGTGCGCCGTCCTCGGCGACCACGGGCGGCACGGGCGTCCGGAAGGGAGGGGGCGGCCAGGCCGTGTCGAGCTCGGCCGGGAGCGATTGCGTCATGTGCGGCCCTTTCGCGCGGGGTGGGAGCGGAGCGGGAACGGCGGGGATCCGACGGTCGTGGGGGCCGGTGGGACGCCCGGTTACACGTGTAACGAGAGACTGTAGCCAGCCCCGCGCCCCGCTACAAGGGCATCGACCCGCAGACGTCGACGGGAGCGGGGGCCGCGCCGCGTGCGCGGTGCGGCCGCCCGCCTCACGCGGGCGGCGACCGGGGCCGGGCCAGGAGACGTGCCTACAATGGCCGGATGATCTTCATTGTGGTGAAATTCGCCGTCAAACCCGCATACGTGGACCAGTGGCCGGAGAAGGTCGCCGAGTTCACCCGCGCCACCCGGGCCGAGCCCGGGAACCTGTGGTTCGAGTGGTCCCGCAGCCTGGAGGAGCCGGACACCTACGTCCTGGTCGAGGCGTTCCAGGACGACGCGGCCGAAGCGCACGTCACCTCCGCCCACTTCGCCGCCGCGCTGGAGACCATGCGCCCCCTGGTCGCCCGTACGCCCGAGATCGTCAGCACCACCATCGAGGGGGCCACGGGCTGGAGCAGGATGGGCGAGCTCCAGATCGACTGACCCGGGCCGCCCGGGTCTCTTGACCGGCCGTCCATCATGGACGTATGACGACCGGATCCCGTGCGCGTTCGTTCAGCTCCGCGGCGGCGCGGTACGCCGACCACCGTCCCTCCTATCCGGCCGCGCTCTTCGACGCCGTCGAGGAGATGGCCGGCTTCCGGCTGGCCGGCGCCCGCGTCGCCGACGTCGGCGCGGGGACGGGGATCGCGAGCGCCCTCCTGCACGGCCGCGGTGCCCGGGTGGTGGCGGTCGAGCCGGGAGAGGGCATGGCCGCCGAGTTCCGCCGCCGCAACCCGGGGATCGCTCTGGTCCGCGGCGACGGCGACCGGCTCCCGCTGGCCGCGGCGAGCGTCGATCTCCTCACGTACGCGCAGTCCTGGCATTGGACGGACCCCGCCCGGTCGGGTCCCGAGGCGCTGCGCGTCCTGCGGCCGGGGGGTGCGCTGGCGGTCTGGTCCAACGACCCGGACACCGGCGTCGAGTGGATCGCCGAGCAGGAGGCGCGCATCGAGAAGCGCTTCGGCCCGGGCTGGTACGCCAACAAGGGCCCCCGGTCGCAGCCCGGCCTGGACTTCGCCACGCGCCGGCTGCGCTGGTCGCGCCGGATCCCCGTCGAGGCGCACCTCGCCAAGCTGTCCACCCACTCGCTCTTCCTGGTGGGCGAACCGGGCACGGACGCCTTCCTCACCGCCGAGCGCGCCGAACTGGCCGCCCTCTTCCCGGACGGCTGGCTCCGGGAGCACTACACGATCGACCTCAGCCTCGCGGTCCGCGCCCCCTAGAGCCGGAGGGCGTTGCCGGGCCCGGCAGGTCAGGGTCGCCCCGGGGTCGGTTCGGGGACGGAGTCGGGGTGGTCACCGATGGTCGACATCCCCTGGAGGCAGCAGAGTTGGGGCTGTTCGGAGGCACGGATCGAGCCTCGCAGCGACCATTCCCGGAGCATGCCCATGCGTTACCGTCCGACCGCAGTTCGACGCCTCGTCGTGGCCTGCACAGCCACTGCCGCCCTCGCGATCGGCGCCGGTGCCCCCGCTGCCACCGCCCAGGCCTCCCCCGCTGCCACCGCCCCCTCCGTCACCTCTCTCGCCACCGCCGGCTCCGCCGCGGTCGACGGCGCACGGCTGCGGAAGCTGATCAGCCCGCTGCCCGGGTTCGAGGCCGGTGCACTGGTCAGAGTCGACGGGCCGGGGCGCGGCCCCTTGTGGACCGGCACCGCGGGCCCCGTGTCGGCCGACGACCACTTCCGCATCGGCAGCGTCTCCAAGGCCTTCACCCACACCGTCGCGCTGCAACTCGTCGCCGAGCACAGGATCGGGATCGACACCCCGGTACGGCGCCTCCTTCCGGACCTGATCCCCGCCGAGTACGACACGGTGACGGTGCGCCAGATCCTCGATCACACCAGCGGTTTCCCGGCACCCGCTCCGACTCCCGGGCCGCAGGACGGGCCGGGTTGGTGGCTCAGGGGCGTCACACCGGTCGACGGGGTACGGGAGACCTTCGCGCGGGCCGCCGGCGACGAGGCGTGGCAGCAGCACCGGCCCGCCCCGGGCACCGTCCAGCAGTACAACGGGATCAACACGGTGGTCGTCGGGCTGCTGGTCGAGAAGGTCACCGGCAACTCCTTCCGGCACGAACTGGACCACCGGATCCTGCGCCCCTTGCAGCTGCGGGACACCAGCCTCCCGGCCGCCGACGACGTCACGATCCCCAGCCCCCACACGCGCGTGTACGCCGGGGAGGACGACGTCACGGAGCAGAGCCCCTACCCGTGGGCCGAGGGCGGGATGATCTCGACGGCCGCCGACCTCGACCGCTTCATGACCGCCCTCTTCAGCGGCCGGCTCCTGCCGCCCGCCGTACAGGCACTGGCCTTCTCCGTCCCCGACGTCGCCAACGGGCCCGAGAACAAGCACTGCCTCAACGGCAAGGCCTGCTTCGCCCCCGGCGGCCTGATGCGCCTGACCCTCGGCAACGGCGTGACCGTATGGGGCAAGACGGGCTCCCGCCCCGGATGGGACAACGGGTTCTTCACCACCCCCGACCTCAAGCGCCGCCTTGTGTACTCCCTCAACCCCAACGGGACGGGGACCCGGAAGGAGTACACCGACTACATCGTGGCCCTCGCCGACGCCGCCTTCAGCGGAGTCTCACCGAAGTGACTCCGCTGCGGACCTGGGCGGACACCCCCCGATCATGGTGGCAGGCCGGCTGGTGCTAGCGTCGCGCGCGTGGGCGACAGGATGCGCAGGCCATACGAATCGATGCGGGGCCATTTCCAACAGGCTGCCGCACAAAGGGGTTTCACGATCTCTGCGTCCCAGCAGACCGCGGTGGAGCGGTTGTCGGTGCTGGCGGGCGAGCTGGCCGGAGGGGGCGGGTTCTTCCGTCGCCCCGCACCACCGCGCAACGTGTACGTCTGGGGGCCCGTCGGGCGGGGCAAGAGCTGGCTCGTGGACACCTTTTTCGAAGGGCTGGACACCCCGCACAAGCGACGGCTGCACTTCCACGACTTCTTCCGGCAACTGCATGACGGTGTCTCCCATGCCGGTCAGGAGCCGGATCGCGGGCCCCACCGGCACAGCGCTGTCGAGCGCGCCGTCGATGAACTCCTCGGGAACTGCCGGGTCCTGGTCTTCGACGAGTTCCACGCGCACGACGCGGGTGACGCGATGCTCGTCGCACGGCTCTTCCATACGCTGCTGGAGCGGCGGATCGCGCTCGTGACGACCTCCAACTACCCGCCGTCCGGGCTGATGCCGAACCCGCTCTACCACCACCTTTTCGAGCCGACGATCGCGCTGATCGAGGCACGCATGGACGTGCTGGACGTGACGGGTGCCAAGGACTTCCGTCAGGTGCGGCACATGGACGCCGGTGCGAGCCGGTTCGCGCAGGGGGCCGCCCTCAGAGCCGTGGACGTGAGCTCCCTCCAGCGCCTCGGGCTGGCCGAGCCGCGGACCGAAGAGGCGACCGCCGTGCCCGGGCATCAGCGCGAGCTGCCCGTCCGGGCGGTCCGCGGCGACCTCGTATGGCTCGGCTTCGGGGCGCTGTGCGAGGGCACCACCTCGGTCGCCGACTGTCTCGCCCTCGCCGAGCGCTTCGGCACCGTCGTCCTCGACGGCGTGCCGCCGCTCGCCTCCTGCACGGCCGACGGCCGCCGGCGGTTCGCCAACCTCGTGGACGTGTGCTGCGACCGCGATGTCCGGCTGTTCCTGATCGGCAACGACCCCCTGTCCGGGCTTCCCGAGAGCTCCGCCCTCATGCGCGACCTGGACCGCACGGCGAGCCGGCTTGCGATGATGCAAGGCGCGGGGGCCGCCGTCCGCTGACGGCGGCACCGGCCAGGCGGGCCCCTGCTCCCATCGGGGTGAATCCGGGGCGCCGAGCCGGTTCGCGGCCGGCGTCCGCGGCCGCCCTGGTGAACACTCGTAGCGCCCCGACACGGGGGCACCGGAGAGGACGGCGCGTGTTCACCAACACCAAGGCATTCAGCGGATTCGCCGTGAACGACCTCCAGCGGGCGCGGGAGTTCTACAGCGAGACCCTCGGACTGCGGGTCACCGAGGAGCAGAACGGGATGCTGACCCTGCACATCGCGGGCGGCACGGAGATCCTCGTCTACCCCAAGGAGGACCACGCCCCGGCCGGCTTCACCGTGCTCAACTTCCCCGTCGACGACATCGACGCGGCGGTCGAGGAGCTGGCCGGCCGCGGTGTCCGCTTCGAGCGGTACCCGGGGTTCGAGCACGACGACAAGGGCATCGTCCGCGCCGAGGGAGGCCCGAAGATCGCCTGGTTCACGGACCCGGCCGGCAACGTGTTCTCCGTGCTCCAGGACGCGTAGCAGAACGCCGCGCCGCACCGGAGGACGGGCGGGCGGGCGGGCGGGCGGGCGACGCAGAAGGCCCCGGTCTCCGTGAGGAGGCCGGGGCCTTGATCGAGCGCTGGGCAGGCCTTGCACCTGCATCCCCCCACGGGAAGTGGGGTGTCTTTCCTTGGACCACCAACGCCGGTCCCACCTCCGCGTTCCGCGGCGGCGAGCTCGAGATCAACTATACGGCACGCGGGCGGCCGGTACGAACAGCCCGGCCGCCGGCGCGTCGCGCGGCTCAGAACCAGTTGACGGTGAGGGCGAAGGCCGTGCCCGCGCTCGCGCCGGCGGAGTCGGTCGCGGTGGCGGTGACCTGCGTCGTGCCGCTGCTCCAGGGCTTGCCGGTGATGCGGCCCGAGGCACCGTCGAGGGACAGCCCCCAGGGCAGTCCGGTGGCGGCGAAGCGGACGGGCGGTTTTCCGCCGGTGGTGGTGAGCTGGATGGTGCAGGACTGGTTGAACGTGCACGTCCGGGGCCCGGGGTTGGTGAGCTTCAGGTCACCGGGGGTGGGAGTCGGGGTCGGGGTCGGCGTCGGGGTGGGCGTGGGAGTCGGGGTCGGAGTCGGGGTCGGAGTCGGGGTCGTGCCGCAGCCCGGGGTGGCTTCGGGGGGCAGGGGGACCTGCCAGATCTGGGGATCGTTCTCCGAGCCGACCAGCAGGTGCGCGCAGTCGGCGTACGTCACCGTCTCGCCCTGGGACTGCGCGGGCAGGGCGACGTCGGCGAGCTTGGTCCCCGCGGTGTCGTACACGGAGGCGGTGTCGGCCCCCAGCGGCCCTCCGCTGCGCAGCGTGTACGAGGCGCCCGTCGGGGAGAAGGCCCCGTCCGTGGTGAAGACCGGGCCGGGCCCGACAGCGGTCAGGGTGTTGACCTGTCCGGTCACCGGGGGCAGCGGGGCCTGGTAGAGCCGGCCCGCCGCTCCGATGAGCTTGCTGGCGACGAAGATCCGGCCGGTGGCCGGGTCGGCGAGCAGGGATTCGGCGTCGTGCCTGCCGTCCGCGTAGGAGAAACGGTACGTCAGGGGGGTGACCGTGGCGTTGGCGAGCTGCTCCGGCTCGGCGAAGCTGTGCACGGTGATCTCCGCGCGGCCGCTGAAGTTGTCCCCGATGTCGCCGACCAGGACGGCCGGGCCGCCCGTGGCGTCCTTGCCGATCGCCAGGCCCTCCCAGTCGGTGTTGCCGACGCCCGCGACCGTCAGGGTGGCCTTGAGCACCCCGGTGGGGCCGGTGCAGTCGATCGCGAAGACCTGGTTGGTGTTGCCGCTGTCGTTGACGGCGTAGAAGACGCCCGGGTGCCTGCGGCTCATGGCGAGGCCGCTGATCTCGGTCATGCCGCCGGGCAGGGTGCACTTCTTCTCGGGGGCCGGGGCGGCGCTGCGGGTGGGCGGCGCCGGGGAGGCGGTGGCGTCCGCCATCCAGGCGACGGCGGGCAGCAGCGCGGCGAGGGCCGCGGTCGCGAGGGCGGCGGCCCGGGGAGGTGTCAGGAGTCTGGACATGCGGACCATGTGAGGCGGGGGCGGCGGGCAACGCCAGACCCGTACGCCCCCCGTTGGAGCATCGTTCGATGCCGTCCCGGCATACCCGTCGCGGTGGCGGCGGTTCAGCGCTCCGGCTCACGTACGGGTGCCTTGTGACCGGCGTGCGCGAGGAAGGCGCGGGCCGCGCGGCTCAGGGGACGCCGGGCGTGGGCGATGCCGACCGGGCGCAGCAGGGCCGGCGTGAAGGAGCGGATCTCCGCCCTGCTGCCGAAGGCCCTGGAGACCACGTCCCGGTACCAGATGAGGGAGCCGCGGCCGTCGGTGACGCCGGTCACCCAGGCGAGGCGTTCGTCGACCTCCAGGGAGGGCACGGGGCGGACGCCCATGCAGCTGAACATGGCCTCCATCTCGGTGCGCCGGCCGGTGCCCGGGGTGGGCAGCACCATGGGGAGTCCGTCGAGCATGCGCAGCGGGACCGGATGCGGCAGCCGGGTGCCGAGGGGGGAGATCAGCACGACCTCGCGCTCCTGGATGAAGTGCGTGGACAGTTCCTTGTCGACGGGCAGGTCCACCAGGGCCAGTTCGGCCCGTCCCCGGGTGAGTTCCTCGACGAGGGCCTCGCGGCTGCCGTACTGCTGGAGCCGGATGTCCACGGCCGGGTGGCGTGCGGTGAAGCCCGAGATCAGGTCGGTGGCCAGGTCGAGCGCGAGGGTGGGGGTGGTGACGAGGGTGAACGCCGCCCGGGAGTCCTTGCCGTGCGGGGTCCCGATGTCGTCGATGGCCTCGACCGCGTTGAGCACGGTGCGGGCCAGCCGGACGACCCGGGCCCCCTCCGGCGTGAGGTCCACCCCCCTTCCCCTGCGGGCCAGGAGTTCGACGCCGAGGTCGCGTTCCATGGCCTGGACCGCCCGGGACAGGGCGGACTGCGCGACGAAGACCGAGGCGGCCGCACCGGTGATGGACCGGCAGTCGGCGACGGCGACGAGGTAGCGGAGTTGCGCGAGGGTGGGGGTCATGGGCGGACGGTAACGGCGTGAGCATGGACCTGTAAGGGCCGGTGGGTGAACAACTGCTGGCGGGTCACGGGGCGGCTCATACCGGCTCGGCGGCATCGCATGCCGGGACGGCATGAGCACCGGCGCACGCCGTACGCCGGCCCGTGCGCGGGCGCAGCCCGCCCGGCCGGGAAAGCCCCAGGCCAGCGGCGCGGCGGGGGCCGGCGAGGGGTCCGGCGGGGCCGGCCGCCGCCCGGGGCACCGGTTCCGGCCGGGCGAAGCACCGTATTCCGTATGGCTGTTGACAGTGTGCGGTGCCCCCCGCACGATGCATCGCGGCGCCAGGACGTTTGACCTGGTTCAAGCCCGCCGCGCCGCTCGACGGGCGCCCGGCGCCGCTGCGCGAGCACCGCACACCTCATCGCTCTCCCCCGTTCTTCCGCCCTGCACTGCGTCATGCCCCACAGCACTGGAAGAGGAGCGCCCGTGACCCTCCCGCCCCCGCAGTCCCCCACCCCGCGTGAACTGGTCGTCGCGGTCAGCCCGTTCGAGGAGCCGAACCCGCGGCTCGTGACCGCGGCCGAACGCGCCGGGTCCCTCGGCCTGCTCGATCTCGGCCGGGACCCGGACGCCGCCCGGCGCGCCTTCGCCGAGCTGGCCCGCCGGCTCGGCGAAGGCGGCGGGGACGGGGGAGGCGGTGGTGAGGGCGGTGGCGGCGAGGGAAGCGGCCATCGGTACGGGGTGCGGGTGCCCGCCGGGTGCCCGGCCGGGCCCGGTGACCTGCCGCCCGAGGTGGACACGGTGCTGCTGGCCGACCCGGGCGACCACACCCGCGAGCGGATGGCCGCATGGGCCGCGGCGGCCGGCCGCCCCCGGGTCTGGGCCGAGGTCACCAGCCGGGCCGAAGCCGGGGCGGCCGTGTCCGCCGGGGCGGCCGCGCTGGTCGCCAAGGGCCACGAAGCCGGGGGCCGGGTCGGCGGAACCACCACCTTCGTCCTCCTCCAGCAGCTCCTCGCGGACTCCGGGCCCGGGGTGCCCGTACTCGCCATGGGCGGGATCGGGCCGCACACGGCGGCCGCGGCCGTCGCGGGCGGGGCCGCCGGGGTGGTCCTCGACGCACAACTCGCCCTGACCGCCGAGGGCGAGGAGGCGCTGCCCGCCGACGTCGCCGCGGCCGTCCGGGCCATGGACGGGTCGGAGACCCGGCTGCTGGACGGGCACCGGGTGTTCGCCCGGCCCGGCCTGCCTGCCCCCGACGGTCCGGTGCCGGCCCTGCTGGGCGCCCGGGACCTGCGGACGCAGCTGCTGCCCGTCGGCCAGGACGCGGCTTCGGCGGCCCGGCTGGCGGCCCGCCACCGGAGCACCGGCGGGGTGGTCCGGGCCGTGCGGGCGGCCGTCACCGGGCACCTGGAGGCCGCGGTACGGGCCCGGCCGCTGAAGGGCGCGCTGCCCGTCGCGCAGGGGCCGATGACCCGGGTGAGCGATCAGGCCGGCTTCGCCGAGGCGGTGGCCGCCGAGGGCGGGGTGCCCTACCTGGCGCTCGCGGTGATGGAGGGCCCGGACGTGCGCCGGCTCCTCGCCGAGACCGCCGAGCGGCTCGGGGACCGTCCCTGGGGCGTGGGCCTGCTGGGCTTCGCACCGCAGGAGCTGCGGCGCGAGCAGCTGGCGGCCGTGGCCGGGGCCCGGCCCCCGTGGGCGGTCATCGCCGGCGGCACCCCCGCCCAGGCGGCCCCGCTGGAGGCGGCCGGGATCCGGACGCACCTGCACGTGCCCTCGCCCGGGCTGCTGGAGCGGTACCTGGCCGAGGGCGCGCGGCGGTTCGTCTTCGAGGGGATGGAGTGCGGCGGGCACGTCGGGCCGCGCGCCTCGTTCCCGCTGTGGGAGGAGCAGATCGAGCGGCTGCTGTCCTGCGCCGAACCGCAGTCGCTGGACGTGCTGTTCGCGGGCGGCATCCACGACGAGCGCTCCGCCGCCATGGCGGTCGCGGCCGCCGCGCCGCTGGCCGAGCGGGGCGCGCGGATCGGCGTACTGATGGGCACGGCCTACCTGTTCACCCGGGAGGCCGTGGCCTGCGGCGCGGTGCTCCCGGTCTTCCAGCGGACGGCCCTGGAGTGCGCGGACACCGTGCTGCTGCGTACCGCCCCCGGGCACGCCACGCGCTGCGCGGCGACGCCGTTCGCCGAGGCCTTCGAGGCCGCGCGGCGGCGGCTCGAACGGGACGGCACGCCGCCGCGGGAGGTGTGGGAGGAGCTGGAGCGGCTCAACCTGGGCCGGCTGCGGATCGCCAGCAAGGGCCTGCGCCGGTCTCCGGACGCCTCCGACGAGCGCGTCCTGGAGCCGGTCGGCGAGGAGCGGCAGTACGCGGAGGGGCTGTTCATGCTCGGGCAGGCGGCCACGCTGCGCTCGGGGGACACGACGGTGGCCGCGCTGCACGCGCAGGTCACCGAGGGGGCGACCCGGTTCCTGGAGCGGCGGGCCGAGGAGATCGCCGTGCCGCGCGGGCCGGCGGAGGGCCCGGCGGATCCGCTCGACGTCGCCATCGTCGGCATGGCCTGCGCCTACCCGGGCTCCCCCGACCTGGCCGGCTACTGGGCGCGGATCCTGGACGGCACGGACGCGGTGACCGAGGTGCCGGCCGACCGCTGGGACCCGGCGCTCTACTACGACGCCGACCCGGCCCGGGCGGGCGAGCGCACCCCCTCCCGCTGGGGCGGCTTCCTCGGCGCGGTGCCCTTCGACGCCCTCGACTACGGGATCCCGCCCGCGTCGCTGGCCGGCATCGAACCGGTCCAGCTGCTCGCCCTGGAGATCTCCGCCCGGGCCCTGGGGGACGCCGGCTACGGCCGGGAGCGGGAGTTCGACCGCTCGCGGACCTCCGTGGTGTTCGGGGCCGAGGCCGGTACGGACCTGGCGGGGGCGTACGGGCTGCGCGCCCTGCTCCCCTCCTACCTGGGGGCGGTACCCGCCGGCCTGGACGAGCAGCTGCCGCGGCTCACCGAGGACTCCTTCCCCGGCGTCCTCGCCAACGTCATAGCGGGCCGGGTCGCCAACCGGCTCGACCTGGGCGGGGCGAACTGCACGGTCGACGCCGCCTGCGCCTCCTCCCTGGCCGCCCTGGACCTGGCCTGCCGCCAACTGCGCGACGGCGACAGCGACATGGTGCTGTGCGGGGGCGCCGACGTGCACAACGGCATCAACGACTACCTGATGTTCTCCTCGGTCCGCGCCCTGTCGCCCGGCGGCCGCTGCCGGCCCTTCGACTCGGCCGCCGACGGGATCGCGCTCGGTGAGGGCGTGGGCGTCCTGGTGCTCAAGCGGCTCGCGGACGCCGAGCGGGACGGCGACCGGGTGTACGCCGTCGTCAAGGCGGTCGGCTCCGCCAGCGACGGCCGCTCGCTCGGCCTGACCGCGCCCCGGCCCGAAGGCCAGCGCCGGGCGCTGGAGCGGGCCTACGCCCGGGCCGGGATCTCCCCGGCCGAGGTGGGGCTGGTCGAGGCGCACGGCACGGGCACGGTCGTCGGTGACAGTACCGAACTGGCGGTCCTGACCGAGCTGTTCACCGCGTCCGGCGCCGCGCCGGGGTCCTGCGCGCTGGGCTCGGTGAAGTCGCAGCTCGGGCACACCAAGTGCGCGGCCGGGCTGGCCGGGCTGATCAAGGCCGCCCGGGCGGTGCACGCGGGTGTGCGGCCGCCGACCCTGCACGTCGACACCCCCAACCCGGCCTGGCGGGCGGGGAGCAGCCCGTTCTTCTTCGACGCGCGGGCCCGGCCCTGGTCCGCGCCCGCGCGGCGGCGGATCGCCGGGGTGAGCGCCTTCGGCTTCGGCGGCACCAACTACCACGTCGTGCTGGCCGGTTACGCCGGGGCGGACGAGCCGCGGCACGCGCTGGAGGAGTGGCCGGCCGAGCTGTTCTGCTTCCGGGGCGAGGACCGGCGGGCCGCGGGGCGGGCGATGGCGCGGCTCGCGGCCCGGCTCGAGGAGAACGACGCGGCCGGGCGGCCCTGGGCCCTGCGCGACCTGGCGGCGGAGGCCGCCTCCTCGGGGACGGGCCCGGTGCGGGTCGCGGTCGTGGCGGCCGACGCGGACGAGCTGGCCGCCCGGCTGGAGCGGGCCCGGGCCTTCACCCCCGGCGCGGGGGTCCACGTACGGGAGGAGGCGGCGGACCCGGGGCTGGTGGCGTTCCTGTTCCCCGGGCAGGGCAGTCAGCGGCCCGGCATGCTGGGCGAGCTGTTCACGGCGTTCCCCGTGCTGCGCGGGCTGCTGGAGGACGCCCCCGGCGCGGTGGTGTCGGCGATGTTCCCGCCGGCGGCCTTCGACGGGGAGGGCCGGGCCGCACAGCGGGCCGCGGTCACCGACACGCGGGTGGCCCAGCCGGCCCTGGGGCTGGCGGGGGCGGCGGCGCACACGCTGCTCGGGCGGCTCGGCGTACGGCCCGACTGCGTGGCCGGGCACTCGTACGGCGAACTCACCGCGCTGTGGGCGGCCGGCGTGTACGACACGCCCGGCCTGCTGCGGCTGAGCACGCGCCGGGCCGGGGCGATCCTGGCCGCCGCCGGGGCGGATCCCGGGTCGATGGCGGCGGTGTCGGCGGCTCCGCGGGAGGTACGGGAGATCGCGGAGCGCGCCGGGTGCGTGGTCGCGAACCACAACGCGCCCCGGCAGTGCGTCATCTCGGGGACCACGGAGGCGGTCTCCGCGGCGGTCGACGCGCTGCGGGAGGCGGGCCTGACGGCGGAACCGATCCAGGTGGCCTGCGCGTTCCACAGCGGGGTGGTCGCGGATGCGGCCGGGGCGCTGGCCGAGGAGCTGGCCGGTACGGAGATGGCCGACGCCTGCGTACCGGTCTGGTCGAACACCACGGCCGGCCCGTACCCGGCCGGCGCCGATGCCGTACGGGGTCTCCTGGCGCGGCAGGTCGCGGAGCCGGTCCGGTTCGTGGAGCAGGTGGAGGCCATGTACGCGGCCGGCGTCCGGACCTTCGTGGAGGCCGGTCCGGGGCGGGTGCTGTCGGGTCTGGTCGGCCGGATCCTCCAGGACCGGCCGCACACGGCGGTCCCGCTGGACGTGCCGGGCGAGCACGGCCTGGTCCGGCTGGTCGGAGCGCTGGCGGAACTGGCGGCGGCGGGCGTGCCGCTGGAGCCGGAGGCGCTGTTCCGGGGGCGGACGCGGCGGCTGCCGGAGCGGGCGCCGGGCCGTCCGGGCTGGCTGGTGGACGGGCACCTGGTGCGTACGGCCGACGGTGAGCCGGTCGCCGGGGGGCTGCGGCCCG
>NZ_JBEZKZ010000107.1:0-18547 GCF_040651895.1 Streptomyces sp. NPDC048352 | reverse complement strand
GGAGCCGCGGGGGCCGTCGTACGCGGCCGGCCGCGCCTCGACGGGCAGCCCGGCGGCGGCCCACGCGGGCAGGCCCCCGTCCAGCACGGCCGCCCGGTCGAACCCCGCCGCGCGCAGCATCCACCAGGCGCGGGCGCTGGAGTAGACCCCGGCGGCGTCGTACACGACGACGGTGTCGCCGTCGTCGACCCCGAGGGCCCGCAGCGCCTCGGTGAAGTCCTCCGGGGAGGGCATCGTGTGCGGGGACGCCGCCGCGTGGTCGGAGAGGGCGCCGTCGAGGTCGAAGGGGCGTGCGGCGGGGATCCTGGCGGGGGCTCCGCGGTGGGCCCCGACGGAGGCGTCGAAGACCACGACGTCTCCGAGCCGGGCGGCCAGCCAGTGCGCCCCGACGAGGGGGCCGGGTATGTCGGTTGCGGGCACGGGGACCTCCGGGGGGGCGGAACGGAACGACCCCCCATGGTGCCCCTCCTCCTGCCGTCGGGCCCGGGGCGAGCTCGCGACGCCGCTGCGCGGAACGATCCCCGACCCGCCCTTCGCCCGTTCCCCGGGCCCGGCCCGGACCCGCGCCTCAAACGCCGGCGGGGCTGGTTGTGCCGGCGCCTGTCATGCGCCTGCGGACCGTTTCCCGGGGGCCAGCCCCCGGACCCCCGCGCCTCAAACGCCGGCGAGGCTGGAAGTGGCTGCGACACGGAGGGGGCGGGGGCGGGGTGGGGTGTTGTCCGGGACTAAAACGAGATGAATTCGGCGCGAGGTACCGCTCCCCCACCACACCCGGAACAGGCGCCGAACATCGAAGCCCGTCCCGGACGACACCCCACCCCGCCCCCGACCCCGACCCACGACACCCCGCCCACCCGCACCCCGCCCAACGGGCCAACCCCGGCCCACGGCACCCCGCCAACCCCACCCCCGCCCGGCCAGGGCAACGGCAGGGGTCAGTCGCAGGAGCCCCCGCGGGCGTACAGCGCCACGCGGGCGCCGTGGGTCTGCGTCATCCAGCAGCGCTCGAACGCCCCCGCCGCCAGCGCCTCCCGCTTCGCCACCTCCGCCGGGTACGGGTCCAGCGGCTGGTCCGCCGGGTCCATCAGGGCGATCACCCTCGGAGAGGCCAGCACCGCCTCCCGGATGCCCTCCGGCGGCAGTTCGGTGCCCTGGAGGGTGCGGGAGTCCCCCGGGGAGCGGGCCAGCGCCACGTCCCGCAGGGCCCCGTACACCCCCGGCGAGGACAGCAGCCACTCCCGCCGCCGTGAGGGCATGAACAGCACCGCGTCCCCCGCCCGCCCCCGCTCCCGCACCACCGCGGCCACCGCCAGCGCGTCGTCCTTGCGCGCCTCCGGGGTCCGCAGCCACGCCGACCACACCCCGAGCGGCACCACCAGCACCCCCGCCAGCACGCACGGCCACCACCCCCGGGCCCGCGCCCGCGCGAACCGCGCCCCCGCGAGCACCGCCAAGCCGGCCAGGGCGTACAGGACGTACCGGTCGACGTACCACGGGTGCACCAGCGAGACCACCATCAGCACCCCCGGCGGCAGCAGGGCGAGCGGCACGGCGAGCGGCACGGCGGCCCGGACCGGCTCCCGGTCCGCGGCGCCCCGCACCAGCAGCCCGACCCCCGCCACCAGCACCCCGTACGCCGCCCAGTCCTGCCACGACGGCCGCCCGAGCCAGCCCAGCTGCGCCTGCGCCTGCCGGGCGCTCACCCAGGCCAGCGGCAGCAGCCCGACGGCGACCGCCCCGGCCGCCCACCGCCAGCCCCGCGCCCTCCACCCGGCGACGGCGTGCGCCGGCAGGGCGAGTACGGCGAACTCGTGCAGCCAGCAGCCCAGCAGGAGCACCCCCGCGTAGGCCGCCCACCGCTCGCGCAGCATCAGGTACGTCGCCCACACCACGGCCGCCGCGACCAGTGCGTACGAGCGCCCCTCCTGGGCGTACATCTGCACGGGCGGGAGCACGGCGTAGGCGGTGCCGGCGATCAGTGCGGCCCGCTCGCCCGCCAGCCGGTGGGCCACCGCGGCCACGCCGGCGGCGGCGAGGGCCGTGCCGGCGACGGACGGCAGCCGCAGCGCCCACAGGCCGCCGTCCCACACGGCGAAGACGCCGTGCATCAGCAGGTAGTAGAGCCCGTGGACGGCGTCGACCCGGCCGAGCAGTTCCGCCAGGCCGCCGAGGGGCCGGTGCGCGACCTGCCAGGTGGTGGACTCGTCGCGCCACATGCTGCCGCCACCGCCGCCGCGCGGCAGCCCCCACAGCCCGAGGAGCAGGGCGGTCAGCGGGGGCAGCGCGCGCCAGGGGGTGATGCGGCGGATGACGGCCTCCGGGGTGCTTTCCGTTGCGGTGCGGGCACTCCATACTCGGGGTTCGGCCGGAGTACCTGCGGAGGTGGGTGTGCGAGCGATCCGAGCGGGCGGTGTCGCGGCGGCGGTGCTGCTGGGCGTGGTGCTGGCCGGGTGCGGTGGCGGCGGCTCCGGCGGGACGCCCGAGGCGACGGCGGCGCCGACGGCCACGGCCTCCGCGTCCGCGTCCCCCTCCGCCTCGGCCCCGCCACCGCCGGCGACCACGGCACCCCCGGCGCCCGACCCCGACGCGACCCCCACCCCCGATGCCCGGACCCTGGTCCGCGTCACCCGCAGCGGCGGGTTCGCCGGTCAGACCCGCACCGTCGTCGTCAACGGCGCCGGCTCCTGGACCCTTCTGGACGGCCAGGCCCGTGACCTGCGGTCCGGGCGGCTCTCCCCCGCCGCCCTGGAGGCCCTGCGCACCGCCCTGCGGGAGGCGGACTTCGCGCACCTGCCCCGCGTGGCGACGGCCGATCCGCCGGTCTACGACGGGTTCACGTACGCCTTCGTGCACGGCGGTTTCGAGGTGGCCGCCGACCAGACGGCGCTGGCGCCGGGGCTCCGGAAGGTGCTGGAGGCGCTTCCGGGATTCGACGCGACGGGATGAATCTATGATTCCGGTTAACCTCCGGTCCTGTCCGAACCCCGCATAGCCGCAGGCCGGTGCCTCCTCTACGCTGCACCCCATCACGCGGGATCTTCAGGGGCGGGACATGGAACTGACACACAGCACCCACAACGGCGCCGCGGCCACACCAGGTGCCCAGCGGCGCGTGCTCGTGGTCGAGGACGACCGCACCATCGCCGACGCCATCGCGGCCCGGCTGCGGGCCGAGGGCTTCCAGGTGCAGACGGCGTACGACGGGCCGGCCGCGGTCGCGGCCGCCGAGAGCTGGCAGCCCGAGCTGCTGGTGCTGGACGTCATGCTGCCCGGCTTCGACGGGCTGGAGGTCTGCCGCCGGGTCCAGGCGCAGCGGCCGGTCCCGGTGCTCATGCTCACGGCCCGGGACGACGAGACCGACATGCTGGTCGGCCTCGGGGTCGGGGCCGACGACTACATGACGAAGCCGTTCTCCATGCGCGAGCTGGCCGCGCGGGTCCACGTACTGCTGCGCCGGGTGGAGCGGGCCACGCTGGCCGCGACCGCTCCGCGCGGGGCGACGCTGCGGCTGGGCGACCTGGAGATCGACCACGCGCAGCGCAGGGTGCGGGTGCAGGCGGAGGACGTGCACCTGACGCCGACCGAGTTCGACCTGCTGGTGTGCCTGGCGGGGACGCCGCGGGCGGTGCTGTCGCGCGAGCAGCTGCTGGCGGAGGTGTGGGACTGGGCCGACGCGTCCGGGACCCGTACGGTCGACAGCCACATCAAGGCCCTGCGCCGGAAGATCGGCGCGGACCGGATCCGTACCGTCCACGGCGTCGGGTACGCCCTGGAGACCCCGGCGCAGGCGTGAGCGGGCCGCAGCGCGGGCCCGGGCTGCGGCCCTACTCGCCGTTCTCGATCAAGACGAAGCTCGGCATGCTCGTCGTGGTCTCGGTGTTCATCACCACGGGGCTGCTGATGGTGGCCCTGCGCACGGCCACGGAGCTGCGGTTCATCACCGTCTTCTCGGTGATCGCCTCGATGCTGATCACCCAGTTCGTGGCGCACGGTCTGACGGCCCCGCTGGACGAGATGACGACGGTGGCCCGGGCGATCTCCCACGGCGACTACACGCGCCGGGTGCGCGGCGCGGGCCGCCGCGACGAGCTCGGCGATCTGGCGTCGACGATCAACCGGATGGCCGACGATCTGGAGGCCGAGGACAGGCACCGTCGAGAACTGGTCGCGAACGTCTCGCACGAGCTGCGCACGCCGATCGCGGCGCTGCGGGCGGTGCTGGAGAACGTGGTGGACGGGGTCTCGCAGGCCGATCCGGAGACCATGCGGACCATGCTGAAGCAGGCCGAGCGGCTGGGCCGGCTGGTGGACACGCTGCTGGACCTGTCCCGGGTGGACAACGGGGTGGTGCCGCTGAAGGCGCGCCGTTTCGAGGTGTGGCCGTACCTGTCGGGGGTGCTGAAGGAGTCGGGGCTGGCGGCCGCGGGGCGGCCGGGGCTGGCGTCCGGTTCGGGCGGGCACACCCGCAACGACGTCCACCTGCACCTGGACGTGCACCCGCCGGAGCTCACCGCGTACGCGGATGCGGAGCGGCTGCACCAGGTGGTGGCGAACCTGATCGACAACGCGGTCAAGCACAGCCCGGCACACGGCCGGGTGACGGTCCGCGCCCGGGTCGGGGAGGCGCCGGGGAGCCTGGCGCTGGAGGTGGTCGACGAGGGTCCGGGGATCCCGGAGTCCGAGCGCCACCGGGTCTTCGAGCGGTTCAACCGGGGTTCCGCCGGAGGCGGGGACGGGGGCGGCGACGGGGGCACCGGGCTGGGCCTGGCGATCGCCCGCTGGGCCGTCGGCCTGCACGGGGGGCACATCGGCGTGGCCGAATCGTCACGGGGCTGCCGGATCCTCGTCACCCTTCCGGGCAGCTCGCAGGTGCCGTCTTGACGTAGGGTTCGAGTGGGAAGGACATGATCTCGGCCACACGTGCCCGGGGTCGTCAGGGGTGCGAGGCCTAGGGGGTCGCAACCTGGCTGTCCCCTACCCGAACCACGCTTGTTTCCCGCCATTCCGATGGGTGAAACCCGCCGTTCGGTGTGACCTGCGCGACGGAAGTCCCGCCCGGCCTGCATCCCACGCCCTGGGAGGCGTAGCCTTTATCCCCGCTGTCCATACCTTGTGAAGCGGAAGAGGGCGGTTGCCGCCGTGTCGCCACAGTCCCCCAGTAACCCGAGCACCACGACCGACGCAGCAGAGGGCGGGAAGAACCCCGCCTCAGGCTTCGGCGCGAATGAGTGGCTCGTCGACGAGATCTATCAGCAGTACCTCCAGGACCCGAATTCGGTCGACCGGGCCTGGTGGGACTTCTTCGCCGACTACAAGCCGGGGGGCGCTGCCGCTCCGGTGAAGGCCGATGAACCCAGCAGGACCCCGACGACGGACGGCGCCTCCGCACAGGCCGCCACCGCCACCGCCGGGGTCCCGAAGGCCGTGGACGCCGCCGCGGGGGCGGCGCCCTCCGCCGCGGGCGTCGGCTCCACCGGAGCGGCTGCCGCCGCGCCGAACGCCGCCGCCGCGCCCACACCTGTGTCAGCTCCTGCCCCTGCTCCTGCCACCCCCTCTGGTGCCCCTGCTGTGACTGTCACCTCCCAGGCCCCGGCCGCCGCACCGGCCGCGCCCGCCCCCTCCGCTCCCGCAGCCCCCAAGCAGGCCGCGCCCGCCACCGAGGCCCCCGCGGGCCCCGAGCTGGTGACGCTCCGCGGCCCGGCTGCCGCCGTGGCGAAGAACATGAACGCCTCCCTCGATGTGCCGACGGCCACGTCCGTCCGCGCCGTCCCGGTGAAGCTGCTGTTCGACAACCGCATCGTCATCAACAACCACCTCAAGCGCGCCCGGGGCGGGAAGATCTCCTTCACCCACCTCATCGGCTACGCGATGGTGCAGGCCATCAAGGCCATGCCGTCCATGAACTACTCCTTCGCGGAGAAGGACGGCAAGCCGACCCTGGTCAAGCCGGAGCACGTGAACTTCGGCCTCGCGATCGACCTGGTGAAGGCCAACGGCGACCGCCAGCTCGTCGTCGCCGGCATCAAGAAGGCCGAGACCCTCAACTTCTTCGAGTTCTGGCAGGCCTACGAGGACATCGTGCGCCGCGCCCGCGTCGGCAAGCTGACGATGGACGACTTCACCGGCGTCACCGTCTCGCTGACCAACCCCGGCGGCCTGGGCACCGTCCACTCCGTGCCCCGCCTGATGCCCGGACAGTCGGTCATCATGGGCGTCGGCTCCATGGACTACCCCGCCGAGTTCCAGGGCACCTCGCAGGACACCCTGAACAAGCTGGGCATCTCCAAGGTCATGACCCTGACCTCGACCTACGACCACCGGGTCATCCAGGGCGCGGCCTCCGGCGAGTTCCTGCGCATCGTCGCGAACCTGCTCCTCGGCGAGGACGGCTTCTACGACTCCGTCTTCGAGTCGCTGCGGATCCCGTACGAGCCGGTCCGCTGGAACCGCGACATCGACGCCTCGCACGACGACGACGTCACCAAGGCCGCCCGCGTCTTCGAGCTGATCCACTCCTACCGGGTCCGCGGCCACGTCATGGCCGACACCGACCCGCTGGAGTACAAGCAGCGCAAGCACCCCGACCTCGACATCACCGAGCACGGGCTCACCCTGTGGGACCTGGAGCGCGAGTTCGCGGTCGGCGGCTTCTCCGGCAAGTCGATGATGAAGCTGCGCGACATCCTCGGCGTGCTGCGCGACTCGTACTGCCGCACCACCGGCGTCGAGTTCATGCACATCCAGGACCCGAAGCAGCGCCGCTGGATCCAGGACCGCATCGAGCGTCCGCACACCAAGCCGGAGCGCGAGGAGCAGCTGCGCATCCTGCGCCGCCTGAACGCCGCCGAGGCGTTCGAGACCTTCCTGCAGACGAAGTACGTCGGCCAGAAGCGGTTCTCGCTGGAGGGCGGCGAGTCCGTCATCCCGCTGCTCGACGCCGTCATCGACTCGGCCGCCGAGGCCCGCCTCGAAGAGGTCGTCATCGGCATGGCCCACCGCGGCCGCCTGAACGTCCTGGCGAACATCGTCGGCAAGTCGTACGCGCAGATCTTCCGCGAGTTCGAGGGCAACCTCGACCCGAAGTCCATGCACGGCTCCGGCGACGTCAAGTACCACCTGGGCGCCGAGGGCACCTTCACCGGCCTGGACGGCGAGCAGATCAAGGTCTCGCTCGTCGCCAACCCCTCCCACCTGGAGGCGGTCGACCCGGTCCTGGAGGGTGTCGCCCGCGCCAAGCAGGACGTCATCAACAAGGGCGGCACGGACTTCACGGTCCTTCCGCTGGCCCTGCACGGTGACGCGGCCTTCGCCGGCCAGGGCGTGGTCGCCGAGACGCTGAACATGTCGCAGCTGCGCGGCTACCGCACCGGCGGCACCGTCCACGTCGTGATCAACAACCAGGTCGGCTTCACCGCCGCCCCGGAGTCCTCGCGTTCCTCGATGTACGCGACCGACGTGGCCCGCATGATCGAGGCGCCGATCTTCCACGTGAACGGCGACGACCCGGAGGCCGTGGTCCGCGTCGCGCGGCTCGCCTTCGAGTTCCGCCAGGCGTTCAACAAGGACGTGGTCATCGACCTCATCTGCTACCGCCGCCGCGGCCACAACGAGTCCGACAACCCGGCGTTCACCCAGCCGCTGATGTACGACCTGATCGACAAGAAGCGCTCGGTGCGCAAGCTGTACACCGAGTCCCTCATCGGTCGCGGCGACATCACGCTGGAAGAGGCCGAGCAGGCCCTCCAGGACTTCCAGGGCCAGCTGGAGAAGGTCTTCGCGGAGGTCCGCGAGGCCGCCACGCAGCCCGCGGTCTCCGCGCCGGCCCCGGCCGCGCAGGGCGAGTTCCCGGTCGCCGTGAACACGGCGATCTCGCAGGACGTCGTCAAGCGCATCGCCGAGTCCCAGGTCAACATCCCCGAGGGCGTCACCGTCCACCCGCGTCTGCTGCCCCAGCTGCAGCGCCGCGCGGCGATGATCGACGACGGCACCATCGACTGGGGCATGGGCGAGACCCTGGCCTTCGGCTCGCTGCTGATGGAGGGCACCCCGGTCCGGCTGTCCGGCCAGGACTCCCGCCGCGGTACGTTCGGCCAGCGCCACGCGGTCCTCATCGACCGGGAGACCGGCGAGGACTACACCCCGCTGCTGTACCTGTCGGACGACCAGGCCCGCTACAACGTCTACGACTCGCTGCTCTCCGAGTACGCGGCCATGGGCTTCGAGTACGGCTACTCGCTGGCCCGTCCGGACGCGCTCGTGCTGTGGGAGGCCCAGTTCGGTGACTTCGTCAACGGCGCGCAGACCGTCGTCGACGAGTTCATCTCCTCGGCCGAGCAGAAGTGGGGCCAGACCTCCGGCGTCACGCTGCTGCTGCCGCACGGCTACGAGGGCCAGGGCCCGGACCACTCGTCCGCGCGCCCCGAGCGCTTCCTGCAGATGTGCGCGCAGGACAACATGACGGTCGCGATGCCGACCCTGCCGTCTAACTACTTCCACCTGCTGCGCTGGCAGGTCCACAACCCGCACCACAAGCCGCTGATCGTCTTCACCCCGAAGTCGATGCTGCGCCTGAAGGCGGCGGCGTCGAAGGCGGAGGAGTTCACGAGCGGTTCCTTCCGTCCGGTCATCGGCGACAGCACGGTGGACCCGAACGCGGTCCGCAAGGTCGTCTTCTGCGCGGGCAAGGTCTACTACGACCTGGAGGCCGAGCGGGAGAAGCGCGGCATCACGGACACCGCGATCATCCGCATCGAGCGGCTGTACCCGCTGCCGGGCGCCGAACTCCAGGCGGAGATCGCCAAGTTCCCGAACGCGGCGAAGTACATCTGGGCGCAGGAGGAGCCGGCGAACCAGGGTGCGTGGCCGTTCATCGCGCTGAACCTGATCGACCACCTCGACCTGGCGGTCGGCGCCGACATCCCGGCGGGCGAGCGGCTGCGCCGCGTCTCGCGCCCGCACGGCTCGTCGCCGGCGGTGGGTTCCGCCAAGCGGCACCAGGCGGAGCAGCAGCTGCTGATGGACGAGGTCTTCGAGGCGTAGTCGCCAACGCGACCTGCACATGACGGAAGGCCCGGCCCCCCCCACCTGGGGGCCGGGCCTTCCTGCGTGGCGCAGCAAAACCCGGCCGCGCCGGCGGGGCCGAAGTGGCGCGGGGTGCCCGGCCAGGGCTACGGCTGGGGTTCGAAGTCCCAGTAGGGGCGGGTCTGCTGGCGGGCGGAGACCGTGTGGACGTGCTGCGGGCCCAGGGTGCGGGTGAGGGCCTTCAGGCCGGCCTCCTCGTGCCGGGAGGCCTCCGCGTCCTCGCGGACCGCGCGGAGGTCCGCCGCCAGGGCGATCCGGGCGCTCAGCGTCATCGGGTGGTCCGGCCCCAGGACCTGCGCGCAGCCGCGCAGGTTCTCCCGGCTGAGGTCCAGCGCCGCTTCCAGGCGGCCGGTGATGTTGCGGTGGCCGGTGGCGTTGAGGGCGCAGCCCAGGGTCCAGGGGTGCCGGTCGCCCAGGGCGCCCCGCATGCCGACCAGGGCCTGTTCGGCCAGGTTCAGGGCCTCCGTCCGCTCGCCCTGGGCGCGCAGCACCAGGGCCAGGTTGCCGACCGTGCCGATGCTGTACGGGTGGGCGAGGCCGAGCTGCGACTGGTAGCCGCGTACGACCTCCTCGGAGATCCGGCGGGCCTCATCGATGTCCCCGTACTCGCGCAGGTAGGTCGCGTAGTCGGAGGCGACCATCAGGGTCCAGGGGAACTCCGCGCCGAACACCCGGGTGGAGCGCTCCAGGACGCTGCGCAGCCGGGATCCGGCGCCGGGGATGTCACCGGTGCGGCGCAGGCACTGGCCGAGGTTGTGTTCGGCGCGCAGGGTCTGGGGGTGGTTGGTGCCGAGGACCTGCACGTGCAGTTTGAGGCCCTGCTCCTGGCGGGCCAGGGCCTCGCGGTAGCGGCCCATCAGGCGCAGGCCCATGGCGCAGCCGATGCCGGAGGAGAGGGTGGCGATGTGCCGGACCCGCAGGACGCGTTCGCGGCGGCGCAGGGTGTCCAGGTCGGTGTCGTAGGCCTCCTGGTAGCGGCCGAGGAGGCGCAGGACGACGGCGACGTTGTTCTGGGCGCCGAGGGTGGTGGAGTCGTCCTCGCCGAGGAGTTCGCGGTAGGTGGCGAAGGCGTGCTCCAGCAGTTCCCGGGCCCGGTCGAACTTGGCCGTGCTGAGCAGGACCCCGGCGTAGGTGCTGGTGGCGCGCAGGGTCTCCAGGTCGCGGTCGCCGCGTTCGGCGAGGAGGCGGTCGGCGACGGAGCGGGCGAGGGTCTCGGCCCGGCGGAAGTGGCCGAGCATGCGCAGGGCGCCGCCGTAGTGGTAGCTGAGCTCGCGGACCTGGTCGTGGTCGTCACCGAGCATGGCCCGCCAGATGGCGTCGGTCTGTTCGGACAGCCGCAGGCAGGTGCGGTACTCGCCGGCGAGGATCAGGTAGCGCAGGCAGTGCAGCAGGAAGTTCTGGATGCGCGGGTTGCTGCTGGTGAGCACCCCCGCGTGGTCGAGGTGCGGGATGAGTTCGGCGTAGCGGGGCCAGAGGCGGGAGTCGGCGGGGCGGCCCGGGTCGGCGGCGGCGAGGACGCGGCGGACGGCGCGGGAGAGCCGGCCGGCTTCGTCCTCGGCGAGGTTCTCGCGGACGATGTTGTGGACCATGCGGTGCAGTTGGACGGTCTCCAGGCCGCCGCCCTCCTCGACGGAGAGGTCGGAGTACTCCAGGCGGACCACGGAGAACTGGACGAGCTTGTTGAGGGCCGCGTTCCAGCGGATCTGGTCGCCCAGGATCCCGGCGAGGTGCTCGGGGACGCCTTCGGCGGGGAACTCGCGCAGCAGGCGCAGCGGGACCCGCCCCGGGGCGAAGAAGACGAACAGCCGCAGCAGCGCGAGGGCGTCGGGGAAGTTGTCCCGTACGTTGTTGAGGAGTATCGCCAGCGCGGTCGGGAAGGGCAGCGGGTAGTCGTCGGAGAGGGTGACGGCCTCGTGGGAGTCGAGCCGGTGCTGGAGCAGGTCGAGGTACTCGCCGACGCCGAGGGGCGAGTCGGCGAGCCAGCCGGCCGTCTGGTCGAGGGCGAGGGGGTAGTCCTCCAGCGCTTCGGCGAGCTGGTCGGCCTCGTCCCGGGTCAGGCGCTGGGCGCGGCGGCGGATGAAGGTGACGGACTCGGGGCGGGCGTAGAGGGGGACTTCCACGAGGCTGGTGTGCCGGGCGGCCCATTCGCGGTTGCGGGAGGTGATGATGACGTCGCCGGCGCCCGAGGGCAGCAGGTCGGTGAGGTCGTCGGGGTGGTCGCAGCCGTCGAAGACCAGCAGCCAGCGGTGGTACGGGGAGCCGCGCCGCAGCGCCTCCAGCACGGCCCGGATCTGCTCGCCGTAGCTGCCCGACCCGAGCGGCAGGCCGAGCTCGGGGGCCAGGTCGGCGAGCCGCTCGCGCAGGGTGGGCCGGTCCTCGGCGGGCACCCACCACACCACGTCGTACTCGGAGGCGAAGCGGTACGCGTACTCGGTGGCGACCTGCGTCTTGCCGACTCCGGAGAGCCCCAGCAGGGTGACGGTGGAGGCGCCGGGCGGGGCCTCGGTGAGGGCGTCGCGGAGCCGGCCGATGACGTCGTTGCGGCCGGTGAAGCGGGGGTTGCGGCGCGGGACGCGGCCCCAGACCTCGGGCGGGTCGTTGGGGAAGCGGGGGCCTCGGCGGCCGCTCTCGGTGCCGATCCGGTCGGTGGGCAGCTCCAGCCGGCGCAGGACGCGGTACTCCGCCTCGTAGGCGTCCAGGCCCCACAGGTCGGTCTTCCCCAGCGCGGCCACGGCACTGGGCAGCGGCGCGTCGGTGAGGCAGACCGCGGCGAACCGGTCGGGGTGGGCCTCGGTGACGGTGCGCAGGGCCGCGTTCCACTCCTCGTCGGTGTAGGTGCCGGCGGAGAAGTAGCGCTCGCTGAGCACCACGAGGACCTTGCCGCCCGCCCGGGCCAGGTCGTCGAGGGCCGCGGTGAGGCCGGGGCCGGTCTGCGGGTCCCAGCGCTGGAGGGCGACGCGGTGCCCGTGCTCCTCCAGCCGGTGGGCGATCCACACCGCCCAGGGCCGGTTGAAGCCCGCGAAGCTGATGACGAAGCGCTGCGCCGGGGCGGCTCCGTCGCGGTCGTGACGCATGGCGGTACCGGTCATGCGGCCGTCTCCCTGGGGTCCGTGCGGTGGACGGGGTGCGGTGCGGTGCGCTTGAAGGTACCGCAGCGGACGGGGCGTCATACCCCCACGAACGGGGCGAGTTCGGGGTGTGCCTCGCACCAGGCGCGGCGTTCGCGCTCCAGGGTGCGGCGGGCGGTGGCGTGCTGGTCGCCGGGCGGCGGGGTGGCGTCCATGGCCCGCTCGGCGGCGGCCATCCCGTCGACGAACTCCCGCCCGGTGACGGTGAGCGCGGGGTGCGCCCGCAGGGCGGGCAGGACGGCGGCGACCTGGGCGCGGACCCGGGCGTGCTGGGCCCAGGCGCCGCGGGCCCCGTACAGGGCGGCGTGCTGCCAGTACCCGGCGAGGGCCAGGTGGGCGTAGGCCCCGTGCAGCAGCCCTTCCAGCGGGCGGGGGTCCCGGCGCCAGGGCGCCCAGTGGCGGGGCGTGCGGTCGGCGGTGTGCAGGGTGAGGACGTCGGTGAGGGCGGTGAGCTTGCCGTGCTGCACCTCGTGGACCAGGGTCGCGGCCAGGGCGGGCGGGGCCTGCGCGCGGGCCAGTACGGAGCCGGCGGCGGCGGGCAGGGTGGCGCCGCTGGAGCGGGCGCCGCCGGCCAGCGGGACCACGGAGCGCAGCAGCTGGCCGATCTCCTCGGCGCGCGCGGAGTCGTAGCGGCCCAGCAGGGTGAGGGCGCCGGACCACTGGATGTCCCAGCGCTTGTGGCCCTTGGGGGTGAGCCGGCGGGCCGGCCGGACGGGGGGCGCGCCGGTGGCGGGGTCCGGCGGCGCGACCCGATAGGGGTCGAGGTCGTCGAGGGCCGTCGGGCCGCCGCCGGGCAGGGCGTGCAGCGGGACGACGTCGGCGGTGGCCCAGGAGCGTTCGGTCAGGGCGAGCCGGCCGGGCCGCTGGGGGCGCAGCAGGCCCAGGGTGGGCAGGACGAGGCGGCCGTTGACGGGGCGCAGGGTGGCCTTGAAGCCGATCCCGGCGCGCAGCGCGGCCGCGACGGCGAGCGCCCCGAGGTGGCCGAGGTCGGGCGGCGGGCCCTCGGGGGCGTGCAGGCGGCGCAGGGTCTCCTCGGCCCAGACGCCGGTGGCGGGGTAGTGCAGTACGTCGTGCACGGCGTCCGGGTCCTGGCGTTCGGCCTCTTCGAGCAGCGCCCAGTACTCGGCGGCCTCCGGGCCGGGGGCGGCGTCGAGTACGGCCCGCAGCAGGAGCAGCCGCTTGGAGCGGCGCACGTCGCGCACGAGGCGGCTGCCCTCGGCGGAGGGCTCGGTGGAGGCGAGGGCGCGCAGGGTGTGGGAGCTGACGGAGAACGGGGCGAGGTCGGCGGGAGCGGCCGGCGGCGGGGAGGCGTCGGGACCGGTGCGGGGGGCGGGGAGGCCGGTGGTGGCGGTGCTGGTCGTGCCGGGGCCGGGGCCTGTGCCGGTGGTGCCGGTCGTGCCGGTGCTGGTGCCGTCGGTCATGATGCGGCCCGCCCGGTGGTGGTGGCGGCCTCGTGCAGGGCGCGGGCGATGTGCCGGATGACGGCCTGGAGGTCGGCGCAGTACACCGACGGCTGGCGGAAGCCCTCCCCCGCCCGGTAGCGGTGCGGGTAGTGCCCGCCGCCGCACACCTCGACCAGCTCGCAGGCCCGGCAGCCGGCCGCGAGGGCGTCCCGGCCGAGCTGGCGGGCGGCGAAGCCGGGGTGGTCGAGCAGCTCGTCGAAGCTGTGGCCCTCCAGGGTCATCCCGGTCGCGGCGGCCCCTTCGTAGGCGGACTTCAGCGAATCGGCCTGTTCGATGCTGCCGTCGGTCTCGATGACGGCGGTGGTGACGGGCGCCAGGCCCAGGGTCTCGGTGGCGGCGGGCAGTCCGAGCAGCAGTGCGATGACCTCCTCGAAGATGCGGATCCGGGTGCGCCGCACCCCGTCGTGCCACCAGCGTTCGAAGACGGCGAGGAGCCAGTCCCCGTACGGGGTCCCGTGCCCGGGCCGGCCCGGCGGCGGGGTGCTCCAGTTGGCCAGCGGCAGCAGCAGGCCGATGCTCGGCGGGGCGAAGGCGAGCAGGGACTCGTACGTCTCCACCGGGTCCTGGGCGATGTCCACCACGCACAGCACCCCCGCGTAGCTCTCGGGATGCCGGGCCAGGAGCCGCAGCCCGTGGGCGGCGGCGTCGAAGGCGGGCCGGCCGGCGTGGTCGACGCGGCGCCCGTTGTGGGCGGGCAGGCCGCCGTCCAGGCTGACGCCGACCCGGATCCCGGCCGCGGCCAGCTCGGCGAGCCGGGCGGAGGTCAGCAGGGTGCCGTTGGTCTGGACGCCGGCGGTGACCCGGGTGCGGGGCGCGCGCCGGGCCACGGCGGCGCGTACCGCCTCGACGGGGGCGGCCAGGGCGGAGGGCGCCGCGAGGAGGGGCTCGCCGCCGTGCAGGACGAGGTCGACGCGGGACAGGTCGTGGGCGGCGGCGTGCTCCGCGATCCGCTCGGCGGCGCGCTGGGCGGTGGGGGGGGCCTTGGCGGCGGGGCGGGTGCGCCAGCTCCGGTCGGCCATCTCGTAGACGTAGCAGTAGGTGCAGGCGAGGTTGCAGCGGCTGTGCGTCTTGAGCACGAACTGGCGGATCGGCTGCGGCCGGTGGCCGGCGGCGCGCAGGCCGGCGACGTCGAGCCGGGCGTACGGCCAGCGGGCGTGGCGTGCGTGACCTGCGAGGGTCCGGTGCGCGGGCAGCGCGGGACCGCTCGTGATCGCTTGGCTCATCGCCTGTACCTCTCGCTGCGGACGGTCCATCCCTGCCCTCCGCGCGGGCCCGGCTAACGGCGGAAAGTGGTCAACTCCGGCACGCGGCGGGGCCGTCAGGCGACCCCCGAGTCGAACGCGTTGAGGATTTCCGCGGGGTGCGTGACCCGGTCCACCAGGCCGGCGATGACCTCGGCGAGCACGGGGTGGTCGATGCCGCGCAGGGCGGCGAGGTCGATTCCGGAGAGGTCCGGGAGCCCGGGCCGCGGCCCGGGGCACGGGCCGGTCGGTGGCGCTGCCGTTTCCTGACGTCCGGTCACCATGGGCTGCCCGTCCCCTTGTCGTGTGCGGTGTGCTCTGCCGGTGTGCGGTGTGCGGTGTGCTTCGCCGGTGGGTGGTGTGCGGTGTGTGCGTGTGCCGGGCCCGGGGGTGGTGGTCCTGTGGTCCACCACCCTTTCCCTGCGCCCGCCGGGGGGAAACGGCTCAGGGACCCGCCTCCAGGGCCCGCATGCGGTCCAGGACGGCCCGGGCCCGCTCGCCGTCCGGCAGGCCCTGGCGCTGCCAGAGCTCCAGGGCCGCGCGGTACGCGTCCAGGGCGGCGCGGGGGCGGGCGAGCCGCTCCAGCACCTCGCCGCGCAACTCCTGGACCCGGGCGGCGAGCTGGAGCGCCGGGCGGGCGTCGCGGGCGGCCCGGTCGGTGTCACGGGGGGCCTGGTCGGCCTCCAGCGCGGCGCGCCAGGCCCGGCGGTATGAGTCCGCCGCCCGGTCGAGGCGGTCGGCGGTGCGGGTGTGGGCGTGGATCTCCTGCTGCACGTCGCCGTGCTCCCGCCAGGCACGGGCCCGCTCCAGCGGGAGGTGGCCCTGCCGCCCGGCCAGCTCCAGCAGGTACTCCGCCTCCCGGAGGTCGACCAGGTCGCCCTCGTAGGCGTGCCGCAGCCGCAGCCCGGTGGCCAGCCGCATCAGCCGGTACGCCGCCCCGGGGTCGGACTGGGGCACCGCGGCGCGGCTCTCGCGCAGCACCCGTACGGCGGTGGAGGCGAAGGGACGCCCGTCCGCGGCCCGCGCCCGGTCCAGGAGTACGTCGCCCCACTCGGGCAGCAGCTCCCGGAAGGCCTCCCCGTCCCGGGGGATCAGCCGCCGGGCCCGGCCGTACGCCTCGGCCGCCTCCTCCAGGGCCGCCGGGTCCGCGTCGCGCGCGTACCGCGCCCGGTGCACCCGGGCCAGGCCCAGCAGGGCGGCCAGCCGCAGCCCGGACTCGCCGGTGGCCTCCTCCAGGCCCCGCGCCAGCTGCCCGGCCGCCTCCTCCAGCCGGGCGGGCAGGTACCGCAGCGCCCCGGCCAGCTCGACCCGGACCCGCACGACGAGCCGCCGCCGCGCCGCGCCGGCCGGCCGCACCGGGCCCCACGCAGGCCCGCCGAAGCCACCCCCGGGCGGGGGCCCCGGCCGGGGCGAGGCCCCCGGGCCGGGTCCGGCGGTGGGCACGGAACCGTGGTCGGGAGGAGGCGTGGCCGGGACTTCGGCTCCGGGTACGCCGACCACGGGGCCGGAGCCGTAAGCCCGATCGGAAGCCCCCTCCGCCCCTGGGCCGGAGGCCGGAGCGGGGTCGTGCCTGGAACCAGCCCCCGAGGCACCCAGACCACCGGACCCGGAAGCCTGGTCGGGGACCCGGTCCGACACCGCTCCGGACGCCCGACCCGCGGCGGCAGCCGGCCCGGAACCGGGCGTCCCGGCCGAGCGGCCCGGGCCGGAGCCGGAGCCGGACCCGGACCCGGATCCCGGACCAGCGTCGGAGCCGGAAGCCCGGCCGGGGAACCCCTCCGCCCCCGGGCCGGAGGCCGGCGCGGGGGCATGCCCGGAACCGGCCCGGCCGGCCGAAGCACCCGGGCCGGCACTCGACCCGGGAGCCTCGTCGGGATCCCGGCCCGACACCGCCCCGGAGGCCCGGCCCGCGGCGGCAGCCGGCCCGGACCCGGAGCCCGAAGCGGCCGCGCCCCCCGCGCGGTACGGGCCGCCCGGACCCGCGGCCCCGTCGGTGTCCGACCCGGGGCCGGAACCCGAGGCCGAGCCGGAGTCGGCGGCCGGCCCCGGGCCGACACCGCCCCCGGGGGCCGACGGAACGGCGGAGGCCGAGCCGGAGTCGGCGGCCGGGCCCGCGGTGCGCGCCTCGGCCGGTCCGGAACGGTCCGCCCCGGAGCCCTCGGCGGGGTCGCGCCCCGGCCCGGGGCTCGGCGGCGGGGGGAGGAGGGTCGTCAGGGCCGTTGTCAGGGTGGTGGCCGCCTGTTCCGCCAGGGCGGTGCGTTCGGCCGGGTCCGGGGTGCGCGGGAGCAGGGCCACCAGTACGCGCCCCAGGGCCAGCAGCAGTTCGGGGTCCGCCGCCCCGCTCCCGGAGGCCAGCGGCTCCAGCGCCGCCCGTGCCTCGCGCAGCGGGCCGGCGTCGTCGCGCAGCGCGCTCAGCCGGATCAGGGTCCGGGCCCGGTGCACGCCGCAGTCGCGCCGCAGCTCCGGTCCGGCGGCCGCCGCGCCCGCGGCCGCGAACTCCCGGTCGGCGGCGGTCAAAAGCTCCGGCGCGGGGCCCGCGGCCACCGCCCGCTCGTACAGCACCCGCCCCAGCGCGGCCCGGCCGGCGGCGGTGCGCAGCCCGGTGGCGGCCCGTTCGGCCTCGCCGAGGAGTTCGGGGTCGCGTTGGACGGCCCACAGCCGCAGCAGCACCCCGGCGAGTTCCGTCTCGGCCTCCTCGGGCGGGTCTCCGGCTCCGGGCGGGGCGGCCACGGCCCGGCGCAGCAGGGCGGCGGCCTCGTACAGGGGTCCGGCGTCCGCGTCGGCCGTGCGCACCGCGAGCCGTTCCCGGGCCGCGCGGAGCGCCCGGGCACGGCCGGCCGGCGGGTCGGCGACCGCCACCGGTGCCGGCGGGGGCGCCGGGATCTCCTCGGGCGGGCCCGGCAGGTAGCGGCGTACGACCTTCGCCGAGACCTGCGCGAAGGCCTGCGGGAGCCGCCCCGGCGGCACCCGGCCCCCCTCCGGCGTGGCGTCCGGCCCGGTCGCCGGAGCGGTGTCCGGGTCCGCGTCCGGGTCCAGGTCCGCGTCCGGGCCGGCGTCCGCCGGCTCCCCGGTGAGCTGTGCGACGGCCAGCGCGGGGAAGTTGCGCACGCCCCGGCCGAAGTGCGCCCGTACGTACTCCGAGCAGTGCTTGAGGACCAGCGCGGCCTCGTCCCGCCCCAGCGGACCCAGCAGCACCTCCTGCACCCCCGGCACGAACTCGTACCACTGCCCGGGGGTTTCCCCGCTGCGCCGCAGCAGCCCGCCGAGCAGGACCTCCGCCAGGTCGGAGGGCTCCGAGTCGGGCAGCATCGTGCGCTGCACCAGCCTCATCACGGGCAGGGTCAGCGGCGCCGCCGACAGGTACACGGCGAGCTGGACGGCGCCGGGCGCGGCCGAGGAGCGGAAGCGGCGCACCAGTTCGTGCGGCGGCCGGCCGGTGGGCGGCAGCGGGACGGGGGCGGCGGGGTGGCGGGCGAGCACCCGGCCCACCTCGGCGGGGACGGGCCCGGTGCCGAGCCCGGCGACGAGCCGTGCCCAAGCCCCGAGGGCGGTGGCGTTCGGCGGGAGCACGGGCACGGTGAGGCCGCCGGTGGGCCGGCCGGGCCGGGGCGGCCGCAGGGGCCGGAAACGCAGC
>NZ_JBEZKZ010000106.1:0-18854 GCF_040651895.1 Streptomyces sp. NPDC048352 | reverse complement strand
CTCAACGGAGGGGGGGGGGGCGGGGTGGGGTGTCGTCCGGGACTAAAACGAGATGAATTCGGCGCGCGGTACCGCCCATCAGGCACATCCGGAACAGGCGCCGAACATCGAAGCCCGTCCCGGACGACACCCCACCCCGCCCCCGACCCCGGCCCACGACACCCCGCCACGGCCCCCGCCCAACGGGCCAACCCCGGCACCCACACCCCGCCCAACGGGCCAACACCGGCACCCACACCCCGCCCCGGCCAGGGCAGAGGGCAAGGGCAACGGCTACGCCACCAGCAGCGAGCTCCCCCGCCGCCGCAGCCACGCACGGTACGGCGGGGTGCGCAGGGCCGCCTCGCGGTACGCGTCGCGGAGGTCGGCGAAGACCTCCTCGTGCTCCCCCGGCCGGGTCGCCAGCAGCAGCCGTACCGCCAGCGGGTCCCCCGAGAGCGGCCGGATGGCCATGTCATCCCGCGGCCCAGACGTCGGCTGGCACGGCGCCACCGCCTCACCGGAGACGATCAGCGAGGTCGCCGTGTGGTAGTCGGCGTGCAGCACGGGCGGATCGACCCCGGCTCCCGCGAACACCCTCCGCAGCCCGTCCCACTCCCCGTCGACGGAGGGGTCGACGGTCCACCGGTCCCGGGCCAGGTCCTGTAACGCCACGACCGGTGAGCGCGCGGCCGGATGGTCCCGGGACATGGAGACGAACTGCGGTTCGCGCTCCATGAGCACCCGCAGTTCCAGCCCGGCCGGCACCCGCAGCGGGCTGCCCTCCACCTCGTGCACGAACGCCACGTCCAGCTGCCCGGCGGCCGTCATCCGCAGCAGCGCGTTGGCCGAGACGTCGACCACCAGCGACGTCTCCGTCTCCGGTGCGCGCAGGTGCAGCCGCCGCAGCCACCCCGGCAGGGCCCGGCTCGCCGTGGAGCCGATCCGCAGCCGCGGCCCTTGCGCCGCCGCCCGCGCCTCGGCGACCAGCGCGGCCATGTCCGCGAGGAGCGGCCGCGCCCGCCCGAGCACGGTGCGCCCGAAGGGCGTCGGCCGGCAGCCGGTCCGCTCGCGCAGGAACAGCTCGCCCTCCAGGGCCCGTTCGATCCGCCGCAGTTGCGTCGTCAGGGAGGGCTGGCTCACGCCGAGTTCCCGGGCGGCCTTGTGCAGACTGCCGGCGTCCGCGATGGCACACAGCGCGCGCAGGTGCCTCACCTCGAGCTCCATGACCCGAGGGTAGGCGGGCCCGGGGGGCCCGCACCAGCCGCCGATAGCCGCCCGAATCCCGCCATTCTCCCGCTAGTTGACCAAGGTCTGTCCTGGCGCAACCCGCCCGATAACCCGGCGCTATCGGGTTCTGACATCATCCCCCGGCCCCTTCGGCTCCCGCAGACTCCGGTACCGGACGACCCATCCACCCCCCACCGCACCGGCTGAGTAGGAGCCCCCCACATGCGCCACTCCCGCAGGACCATGCTGTCCGCCGCCACCGTCGGCCTCGGCGTCGCCGCCGCCCTCGGCGGTGTCGTCCCCAGCGCCGGAGCCGCGACCACCGCCGCGGCCGGCACTCCGGCGAGCTACGCCGCGTACGAGCGCTCCCAGGAGAACGACGCCGCCACCCGGGCCTTCTTCGAGGCCGTGAAGCGCTCGGTCGCCGAGCAGAAGGCCGCGAACCCGGGCCTGCTCTCCGTCACCGTCACGTACAACACCCGCAGCGCGCCGAGCTTCCGTACGCAGATAGCCAACTCCACCCGCATCTGGAACAGCTCGGTCAACAACGTCAAGCTCCAGGAGGTGTCCTCCGGCGGGAACTTCTCCTACCGCGAGGGCAACGACTCACGGGGTTCGTACGCGAGCACGGACGGGCACGGCCGGGGTTACATCTTCCTGGACTACCGGCAGAACCAGCAGTACAACTCCACCCGCGTGACGGCGCACGAGACCGGACACGTGCTGGGCCTGCCGGACCACTACTCGGGCCCGTGCAGCGAGCTGATGTCGGGCGGCGGCCCGGGCACCTCGTGCCAGAACGCCACCCCGAACAGCACCGAGCGGGCGCGCGTCGACCAGCTGTGGGCCAACGGCCTGGCCTCGGGCCTGGACGCCAAGAACTAGGGCCCCGCGGGTACGCAGAGGACGCAGTCCGGGTTCCGGCAGGGACCCGGACTCCACTCGGGCACGAAGATCCCGAGGGACTTGCGCCTTCTGACCACCGTCTCCACGGGACGTCCGCAGGCCGGGCACACGTGCTGCTCGTGCCCGGCCCGCGGGGCGACCGTCTCGTGCTCCTCGTTCTGCTGCTCTTCACCGGCCATACCTCCACGGTAGGCCGGTTCTCCGCGTTCTGACGGGGGAAGAGCCGCCGGGCGGGTCAGCGCTTGACGTCGTACGAGGTGATGACCTGGCCGCCGCCGAGGGCGGTGCAGCCCGTCAGCACCAGGTCGCGCACCCCGAAGCCGGCCCGGGACATCGGCATGCCGGTCCCGACGACGACCGGGTAGGTCTTGACGATGTACTCGTCGATCTCGTCCACCAGCTGGGCCGCGAGGTCGGCGCCGCCGCACAGCCAGATGCCGAGGCCGTCCCGCGCCTTCAGCTCGCGCACCTGGGCGGCGAGGTCGCCGCTGATCAGCCGCACCTGCGGGTCCGGCGACTCCGTGAGGCTGCGCGAGACGACGTACTGCTCGCGCATGTGCCCGTAGGGGCTGGTCATGCCCGCCTTGAGGCCCGGCTCGTAGGTGTTGCGGCCCATGATCACCGTGTCGAAGCGCTTGGGCGCGGCGTCCTCGACGCCGAACTGCTTGCGGCCGGGGCCCGCGATCGTCTCCGGGTACTCGGCGGCCAGGTGCCCGACGAACTCCGGGTCCAGGTAGGCGTAGATGAAATCGGCATCGCCGTCCGGGGCCCCGATGAAGCCGTCGACGGTGGTGGCGATGAAGTACGTCAGCTTGCGCAAGCGATTCTCTTCCGTCCGGGAGTGCCGCCGCTCCGGGGCACGTCGATGAAAGTACTTCACTTGAAGTACTTTGCCAACCCCCCTTTACTCGGAGCCGGCCCTCACCCCTGCGGCTTGCGCCACATCGGCCACATCAGGGGCCCCTCCGGAAGCCGCACCGCCTCGCCCGTGAACGCGAAGCCCAGCCGTTCGTACAGTCCCCTGCTGCGCTCGCTGCTCGCCTCCAGGTACGCGGGGACGCCGTCCCGGTCGCAGCGCTCCAGCACCGGACGGATCAGTTCGGTGCCCAGCCCCTCGCCCTGCCGGCCGGGCGCGACCGCGATCATCAGCAGGTACTCGTGCTCCTCGGCGGTGGGGTGCACCTCCCCCGTCAGCCGCCCGACCAGTTCGCACCGCTCGTTGTCCGGGTCGGCCACCGCGCGCATCTTCGCCGGCACGTCGTCCTCGGCGGCCTCGCCCTCCGGCTCGCCCGCGGGGATCCGCAGCCACAGCGCGGCCGCCGAGCCGTCCGCCGCGTAGTCGATCCGGCCCTCGGCCAGCGCGACGTCCACGAACACGCCGAGGAACCTGCCGTGCACGGCGGCCCGGTGCTCCGGGTCCGGGAAGACCCAGCTGCTCACCGGGTCGTTGCGGAAGGCCTCGTCCAACAGGCGCGCGACCGCGTCCCGGTCCGACTGATCCGCCTGACGTATCTCCAGCACCACGGGTCTTGCCCTTCACTCACGAGTCAACTACCGCGAGTGATCCTAGAGTTGCCCGCACCGGATCTCACGGGCCGCCCGCGAAAAGGCCCGTTCCGGCGCCCCGCAGCGCCGGAACAGGCCCTTCCGCGGCCCCGCGCGGGGGGCGGCCCGCTATTTCGTGCGTCGCGTGACGAACTCCGCGAGCGCCAGCAGCCCGCCCGCCGCGGCCAGGTCCGGCACCGCCCGGGACAGCTCCTGCACCGCGCGGCCCATCCGGTCGGCGGCGTGGGCCTGCGCCCAGTCGCGCCCGCCGGCCCGCTCGACCGCCCGGGCGGCCCGGGACACGTCGTCCTCCGCCAGGGGGCCCGCGTACAGGAGCGCGAGCTCCTCCCCCGCCTCGGTGCCCGAGGTGAGGGCGGCCACGACCGGGAGGGACTTCTTCCGGGCGAGCAGGTCGGCCCCGGCGGGCTTGCCGGTGTGCCCGGGGTCACCCCAGATGCCGATCAGGTCGTCGATCAGCTGGAAGGCCAGCCCCGCCTCCCGCCCGAAGGCGTCCATCGCCTCGACCTCCTCCGGCCCGGCCCCCGCGTACAGCGCGCCCAGCGCGCACGCGCAGCCCAGCAGGGCCCCGGTCTTGGCGGTCGCCATGGTCAGGCACTCGTCGAGCGAGACATGCGCCCGTTCCTCGAACGCGCAGTCCGCCTGCTGCCCCTCGCACAGCTCGACGACGCAGGCCGCGAGCCGGGCGGAGGCCGCCGCCGAGGCCGGGTGCGGGTCCTCGGCGAGCAGCCGCAGCGCGAGGGCCATCATGGCGTCGCCGGCGAGGATCGCGTCCGGCATCCCGAAGACGGTCCAGGCGGTGGGCCGGCCGCGGCGCCGGACGTCCCGGTCGATGATGTCGTCGTGCAGCAGCGTGAAGTTGTGCGCCAGCTCCACGGCGGCCGCCGCCCGTACGGCGTCGCCTGCGGCGTCCCGCGACGCGCCGAGGGCCCGCGCCGAGGCGAGCACGAGCGCCGGCCGGATGGCCTTGCCGGCGCCGTCCGCCGCCGGGCTGCCGTCCTCGCGCGCCCAGCCGAAGTGGTACGCCGCCACCCGGCGCATCGCACCGGGCAGGCTCTCGACGGCCCGGCGCAGCTCCGGGTTGACCGTTTCTCTCGTGTCTTCCAGCAGGGCCGCCGCTTCCTGCCCCTCGCCCGTGACGACGGCGTTGGCGGTCATCAGCGCCAGCGGCCGATCTCGACGTTCTCCAGGACGCCGAGGGCGTCCGGCACCAGGACGGCGGCGGAGAAGTAGGCGGTGACGAGGTAGGAGATGATCGCCTGCTCGTTGATCCCCATGAAGCGCACGGACAGGCTCGGCTCGATCTCGTCCGGGATCCCGGGCTGGTGGAGGCCGATCACGCCCTGCTCGTCCTCGCCGGTGCGCATGCACAGGATGGAGGTCGTCCGGGCGTCGCTGATCGGGATCTTGCTGGAGGGGAAGATCGGCACGCCCCGCCAGGACGGCACCTTGTGCCCGGCGACCTCGACCGCCTCCGGGTACAGGCCGCGCTTGTTGCACTCGCGGCCGAAGGCGGCGATGGCCTTGGGGTGGGCGAGGAACATCTTGGAGTCGCGCCTCATGCTGAGCAGCTGGTCCATGTCGTCGGGGGTGGGGGCGCCGTCGTGGGGCTGGATGCGCTGGTCGTAGTCGGCGTTGTGGAGCAGGCCGAACGCGGGGTTGTTGAGCATCTCGTGCTCCTGGCGCTCCCGCAGCGCCTCGACCGTCAGCCGCAGCTGCTGCTCGGTCTGGTTCATCGGGTGGTTGTAGAGGTCGGCGACGCGGGTGTGCACGCGCAGGACCGTTTGTGCAAGGGAGAGTTCGTACTCGCGCGGCCGGGGTTCGTAGTCGACGAAGGTGCCGGGGAGCACGGCCTCGCCGACGTGGCCGGCGGACAGGTCGATCGCGGCCTCGCCGTGGGAGTTGGTGCGCTGCTCGGGCCGGGTCCGTACGTCGTCCACGTGCGCCCGCAGCGAGTCGACCCGGTCGGCGAGGAGCTGGAAGTCCTGGCGGGACAGCACGAGCGCGGTACCGGGCGTGGCCGCGCGGGCGGTGTACTCCCAGATCGCCGCTTCGTCGGTGAGGGAGGAGTCGCCGAAGTACGCACCGTCGGCGACGGTCCGCAGGACCGCGTCCTCCCCGTAGGGGCCGGGGCCGATGTGTTCGACGCGGCCGTGGGCGAGCAGGAAGACCTGGTCGGAGGGGCTGCCGAAGGAGGTGAGCTCCTCGCCGGCCTCGAAGTCGATCTGACGGCAGCGCGCGGCGAGCTCGGTGAGGACTTCTTCGTCCCCGTAGTCGCGCAGCAGCGGCAGCTCACCGAGCTCGGCGGGGATGACCTGGACCTGGGAGCCGGTCTTGACGAACTCCACGATGCCGTTGCCGACGGAATGGCTGAGGCGGCGGTTGACCCGGTAGGTGCCGCCCTGCACCGAGACCCAGGGGAGCATCTTCAGCAGCCACCGCGAGGTGATCTCCTGCATCTGCGGCGCGGACTTGGTCGTGGTTGCCAAGTTCCGGGCGGCCGCGGTCCCGAGACTGCGTTGCGGTGTCCGGGATTCGGCTTCGGAACCTGCCTGGACCGACATGTCTTTCCTCTCGATCACTCCATGGTCTGCGGGACGAAAGCCTTCCAGCACCCGGTGTGACCGGACCACTACACAAAAGGGTGTGACTACTCCGTCCGGGGGATGGGAACCCTGAAAGGCCCAACGCATCGGGCTTGCGCTCGTGGACCGGCCGGTTTCGGCCACACGCTCTTAATTTGTGCGATGCCAATTTCCTACGCTGCCCCGCATGCGGCTGACCCGATTCACCGACCTGGCGCTGCGCGTGCTCATGCGCCTGGCCGTCGAGGACACGGACCTCCCCACCACCCGCGAGGTCGCGGCGAGCATGGAGGTCCCGTACACCCACACCGCCAAGGTGGTGGCCAGGCTGCAGCATCTCGGGCTGGTCGAGGCGCGGCGCGGCCGCGGCGGCGGGCTCGCCCTCACCTCCGCCGGGCGCGCCGCGTCGGTCGGCGGGCTGGTGCGCGAGCTGGAGGGCGCGGGCGACGTCGTGGACTGCGACGGCGCGGCCCCCTGCCCGCTGCGCGGGTCCTGCGTGCTGCGCGGGGCGCTGCGCAGGGCGCAGGAGGCGTTCTTCGCCGCACTGGACCCGGTCACCGTGAAGGAGCTGGTGGAGGCCCCCACGGGGCCCGTGCTCCTCGGTCTCACGAAGGCTGGCGGGCGAGTGGCCGATTAGCCGCGCCCCCACCCCTTCCTTCGAACGGATTTCCGCATGACGGCGGGGCCGTCTCGAACCCTTGAATACGACTCTGCCATACCAATTAAGCGAGGAGCCCCCATGCTGTCCGAGAAGTCGACCGCGACCGTACGCGCCACCCTGCCCGCCGTCGGCGCCGCCATCGCGGACATCACGGAGCTCTTCTACGAGAAGCTCTTCGCGGCCCATCCGGCGCTGCTGCGGGACCTGTTCAACCGCGGCAACCAGAGCACCGGGCTCCAGAAGCAGGCCCTCGCCGGCTCCATCGCCGCCTTCGCCACCCAGCTCGTGGAGCACCCCGGCGTCCGCCCGGACGTGATGCTGGGCCGCATCGCCCACAAGCACGCCTCCCTCGGCGTGACCCGCGAGCAGTACGCGGTCGTCCACCGGCACCTCTTCGAGGCCATCACGGAGGTCCTCGGCGAGGCCGTCACCCCGGAGGTGGCCGAGGCCTGGGACGAGGTCTACTGGCTGATGGCGAACGCCCTGAGCGCCATCGAGGAGAGGCTCTACGCCGAGCGGCAGGTCCTCGCCGGGGACGTCTGGCGCGAGTGGACGGTGGCCGCGCGGACCGAGGAGACGGCCGACTGCACCACCTTCCACCTCACCCCCGCCGACGGCGCCCCCGCCCCCGGCTTCAGGCCCGGCCAGTACGTCTCGGTCCAGGTCGAACTGCCCGACGGCGCCCGCCAGATCCGCCAGTACAGCCTCTCCAGCGCCCCCGGATCCCCCGTCCGCACGATCACCGTCAAGCGCGTCCACGGCCCGGCCGCCGGCGGCGGCCCCGACGGCGAGGTCTCCCACCACCTCCACGCCCGGGTCCACGCCGGCGACACCCTGCGCGTCTCGGCCCCGTACGGCGACCTGGTCCTGCGCGACCACGCCTCGCCCGTCCTGCTCGCCTCGGCCGGCATCGGCTGCACCCCGATGCTGTCGATGCTGGATCACCTGGCCGAGGTCGGGCACACCGCCCCGGTCACGGTGCTGCACGCCGACCGCTCCCCCGCCGACCACGCCCTGCGCTCGGACCACCGTGCCCTGACCCACAAGCTCTCCGACGCCACGGCCCGCTTCTGGTACGAGGCCGGAGCCGAGGCGGGCGACTCCACCGGCCTCCTCGACCTCACCGCCGTCCCGGTCGCCCCGGGCACCCGGGCCTACCTGTGCGGGCCGCTCCCCTTCATGCGGTCGGTCCGCGCCCAGCTGCTCGCCAAGGGCGTCCCGGCCGCCGACATCCACTACGAGGTCTTCGGCCCGGACCTGTGGCTGGCTTCGGCCTGACGGCTGGCCGAAAGACGCCCTAGCCGCGGAAGGGCCGCCTCCACTACACCGTTAAGTAATGGAATGAACACACACGGTGAAAGGAGGCGGTCATGGCCGCACCCATGTCCGCGGACCGCTTCATCCAGGCCCTGCGCGCCGAGGGCCTGACCGTCGTGGAGGTGGGCGCCTGGCGCACCCGCAACCGCAACCACAAGGGCCCCTGGGGGCCGGTCCACGGGGTGATGATCCACCACACCGTCACCCACGGCACCGCCTACACCGTGCAGCTCTGCCGCGACGGCGACTCCGCCCTCCCCGGCCCGCTCTGCCACGGCGTCATCACCAAGGACGGCCGGGTCCACCTCGTCGGCTACGGCCGCACCAACCACGCCGGCGCCGGCGACTCCGACGTCCTGGCCGCCGTCATCGCGGAGAAGCGCCTCCCGCCGGACCACCGCGCCGACACCGACGGCAACCGGTACTTCTACGGCTTCGAGTGCGAGAACCTCGGCGACGGCGACGACCCCTGGCCGCCGGTGCAGCTCGACGCCATCACCCGCGCGGCGGCCGCCGTCTGCCGCGTCCACGGCTGGGGCGCCCGCTCCGTGCTCGGCCACCGCGAATGGCAGCCCGGCAAGATCGACCCCGCCGGCTTCACCATGGACTGGCTCCGGGGCCGCGTCGCCGACCGGCTGAAGTGACGACAATGGTCGGGTGACCCGTCCCGAACTGCGCCCCCGCCCGCCGTCCCCCCTCGTCGAGGCGGCCGACGAGCGTTTCACCGCGCACGGGGTACGGCTCCTGCTCAAGCGCGACGACCTCGTCCACCCGGAGCTGCCCGGCAACAAGTGGCGCAAGCTCGCCCCCAACCTCCGGGCGGCCCTCGCGCAGGGCCACGACCGGATCGCCACCTTCGGCGGCGCCTACTCCAACCACCTCCGGGCCACGGCGGCCGCGGGCCGACTGCTCGGCCTGGGGACGGTCGGCATCGTCCGGGGCGACGAGCTGGCCGGCCGCCCCCTCAACGACTCCCTGGCCCGCTGCGCGGCGGACGGCATGCGGCTGCACTTCGCGACCCGCTCCGACTACCGCCGCAAGGCCGAGCCCGGGACCCGGGCCCGCCTCCTGGCCGCCGCCGGTGCGACGGGGGCGTACGTCGTCCCCGAGGGCGGCAGCAACGCCGCGGCCCTCACCGGCTGCGCCGAGCTGGGCCGCGAGCTGCGGGGCGTCTGCGACGTGGCCGCGGTGGCCTGCGGTACGGGGGGCACCCTGGCCGGCCTCGCGGCGGGGCTGGCCCCGGGCCAGCGGGCACTGGGCGTACCGGTGCTGGCCGGGGGCTTCCTGGGCGCGGAGATACGTTCCCTCCAGACCCTGGCCTTCGGCGGCCCGGCCGGCGACTGGTCCCTCGCGGAGGGCTTCGACCACGGCGGCTACGCCCGGGTCCCGGCGGCGCTCGACGCCTTCGCCGCCGACTTCGAGTCCCGGCACGGGGTCGCGGTGGAGCGGATCTACGTGGCGAAGCTGCTGTGGGCCCTCGCGGCACTGACCGCGTCCGGGGCGTTCGCCCGCGGCACCACCCTGACGGCCGTCATCACGGGCAGCCCATAACCCCGGGCCGTTCCCGGGGGCCAGCCCCCGGACCCCCGCGCCTCAAACGCCGGCGAGGCTGGGTTGGACACCCCACCCCGCCCCCGACCCCGGCCCACGACACCCCGCCACAGCCCCCGCCCCACGGTGGCAACACCCACCCCACACCCAGCCCGGCCAGGGCAAGGGTCAGGGCGACTTCTCCCGATACGCCGCCGCCTCCTCCAGGTCCAGGCGACGCAGCAGCCCCCGCAGCATCTCGTCGTCGATCCGCCGCCGGTCCCGCAGCGTCACGAACACCTCCCGCTCCGCCTCGATCATCTCCCGCGCCAGCCGCCGGTAGACGTCGTCCGCCGACTCCCCCGTCACCGGGTTGACCTCCCCCAGCCGCTCCCACACCGCGTTGCGCCGCCGCTCCAGCACCGTCCGCAGCCGGTCCGCCAGCGGCGGCGGCAGGGTGCTGTTCGCCGGTTCCTCCAGCAGCTCCGCCAGCCGCTCCTCCGCCGCCCGCGAGGCCTCGCTCTGCGCCTGCGCCTCCGCCAGGGTCTCCGCCTGCGTGTCCCTCGGCGGCAGCTTCAGCACCCTGATCAGCGGCGGCAGCGTCAACCCCTGCACCACCAGCGTCCCGATGACGGTCGTGAACGTCAGGAACAGGATCAGGTTCCGGTGCGGCACGCCCATCGGCACGGAGAAGGCGATCGCCAGCGACACCACCCCCCGCATCCCGGCCCACCCCACGATCATCGGGGACTTCCAGTCGGTGTCGGGCTCCCGGTGCCGGATCCGCTCCGACACCCACCGCGGTACGAAGGTCGCCGGGAACACCCACACGAAGCGCGCCACCACCACCGCGAGGAACACCGCCACCGCGTACCAGGCCGCGGCCACCCCCTCGTACTCGTCCAGCCCCTTCAGCACCACCGGCAGCTGGAGCCCGATCAGCGCGAAGACCACCGACTCCAGCACGAAGGCGACCACCTTCCACACGGCCTCCTCCTGGAGCCGCGTCGCGAAGTCGACCTGCCAGTTGCGGTGCCCCAGGTACAGCGCCACGACCACCACCGCCAGCACCCCCGACGCGTGCACCCGCTCCGCCGCCGCGTACGCCACGAAGGGGATCAGCAGCGACAGCGTGTTCTGGAGCAGCGGCTCCCGCAGCCGCTTGCGCAGCTGGTGGATGGGGACCATCAGCAGCAGCCCGACGCCGACCCCGCCCACGGACGCCAGCAGGAACTCCACGATGCCGCCCGCCCAGCCGGCGCTCACCCCGACCGCGGCGGCCAGCGCCACGTTGTAGGCGGTGATGGCGGTGGCGTCGTTCACCAGGGACTCGCCCTGCAGGATGGTCGTCATCCGGTTCGGCAGGCCGAGCCTGCGCGCGATGGCCGTCGCCGCGACCGCGTCGGGCGGTGCGATGACCGCGCCCAGCACCAGCGCCACCGGCAGCGACAGCCCCGGCACCACCAGGTACGCCAGGTACCCGACGGCCAGCGTCGCGAAGAGCACGTAACCCACCGACAGCAGCGCGACCGGCCGTACGTTCGCCCGCAGGTCCAGGTAGGAGCTGTCGACCGCGGCCGTGTGCAGCAGCGGCGGGAGCAGCAGCGGCAGCACGATGTGCGGGTCGAGGGCGTACGAGGGCACCCCCGGCACGTACGCCGCGATCAGCCCCGCGGCGACCAGCAGCAGGGGCGCGGGCACGGGCGTGCGCCGGGCCGCCCCCGCCACGGCGGCGCTCCCCGCCACCAGCGCCACCAGCGGCAATACCTCCATCGACGATCCACCCTCACCACATCGCGTACCCGCACCCTGGCCGTAACCTGGCCATCATGAGCGAGTGCACCCACGTTGCCGAACTGCCGCGCCCCGAGCCTGTCCCGCATGCGCTGACCTGCCCGGAATGTGAAGCGCTCGGGAGTCATCCCGTGCAGCTGCGGATGTGCCTGGGGTGCGGGTACGTGGGGTGCTGCGACTCGTCCCCGCACCGGCATGCCACCGCGCACCACCAGGAGACCGGGCACCCGGTGATGCGGAGCTTCGAGCCGGGCGAGACGTGGCGCTGGTGCTTCGTGGACGGCTCGATCGTCTGAGGCCCGCGGCTCGACCCCGCGTGGACGACACGTCGACCGTCGGAGGCCGACGGTTCGATCGTCCGGAGCGGGGTAGGTCAACCCTCCGCCGGTTCCCCCGATTTGGGCCCGCAGACCTCTAGCCACTGTGCGTACCCATGGACTTACCATGAGTCACCGCATGTGGCGGGTCGGCCCGGTCGCCCCCCAGCGGGCGCCACGAGGGGGTGCCGCGACACGATTGCCCGGATCGCGATAGCGTCACCGGCGAACAGAGCTCGTACCACCTTGGAGGTGAGGGTGTCCCAGATCGCAGGCGAGCCCGGGACCCAGGACTTCGTCGAAGTCCGGCTGCCGGCTGCGGGTGCCTACCTGTCTGTGCTGCGAACGGCCACGGCCGGTCTCGCGGCACGTTTGGACTTCACCCTCGACGAGATCGAGGACCTCCGCATCGCGGTGGACGAGGCCTGCGCGATCCTGCTCCAGCAGGCCGTGCCGGGCTCCGTCCTCAGCTGCGTCTTCCGGCTGATCGACGATTCGCTGGAAGTGACCGTCTCCGCCCCGACCACGGACGGGCGGGCGCCGGAGCGCGACACGTTCGCGTGGACGGTCCTGTCGGCGCTGGCCGGCAAGGTCGAGGCGACGGTCGAGGAGAACAGGACAGTGAGCATCAGCCTCTACAAACAGCGCGGCGCGGGGCCAGGCCCGGCGTGAGCGGCGGGGAGATCCCGGTGCGGGGCGGGGATCGGCCCCGGGTGAGGCACGAGGTCGACGGCGGCATCCCGGAGCAGCAGCACGCCCGGCCGCACCCGGCTGACGCGGATGCGGAAGACGGCTTTTTGGACTCGGCGGAGCGACGGGCGGGCCCTATGAGCGAGAACCAGCACGACCAACCCCTGCCACCGGAGGCCGAGGCCCCGGAGGTGCCGGCGGTGCCCCTGGCGCTGCCGGATCCGCGGGACCGCAGCGGTGCGCGGGCCCTGTTCTTCGAGCTGCGCCGGCTGCCCGAGGGATCCCCGGAGCGGGCGGAGCTGCGCAACCGGCTGGTGCGGATGCACCTGCCGCTGGTCGAGCACCTGGCACGGCGCTTCCGCAACCGCGGCGAGCCGCTGGACGACCTCACGCAGGTCGCCACCATCGGCCTGATCAAGTCGGTGGACCGGTTCGACCCGGACCGCGGGGTCGAGTTCTCCACGTACGCCACCCCCACCGTCGTGGGTGAGATCAAGCGGCACTTCCGCGACAAGGGCTGGGCGGTACGGGTGCCCCGGCGCCTGCAGGAGCTGCGGCTCTCGCTGACCACGGCCACGGCGGAGCTGTCCCAGCAGCACGGCCGGTCCCCGACGGTGCACGAGCTGGCGGAGCGGCTGGGGATCTCCGAGGAGGAGGTGCTGGAAGGGCTGGAGTCGGCCAACGCCTACAGCACGCTCTCCCTCGACGTGCCGGACACCGACGACGAGTCGCCGGCGGTCGCCGACACCCTGGGCTCGGAGGACGAGGCGCTGGAGGGCGTCGAGTACCGCGAGTCGCTCAAGCCGCTGCTGGAGGGGCTGCCGCCGCGGGAGAAGCGGATCCTGCTGCTGCGCTTCTTCGGCAACATGACCCAGTCGCAGATCGCGCAGGAGGTCGGCATCTCGCAGATGCACGTCTCCCGGCTGCTGGCCCGCACCCTGGCGCAGCTGCGGGAGAAGCTCCTCGTCGAGGAGTAGGCCGGGTTCGGGCCGAGGGGTCGCGGGAGGGAGCGGGAGGCTATCGGGCCCGGTCCGCGGGCCCGATGCCCAGGGCCTCGGTCGCCGTCGGGTTCACCAGCAGTGCGGCGACGGCCACCGCGGCCACCGCCAGGGCGACGGCGGCGGCGGTCATCGCCCCGCCGGTGGTCCACAGGGTCCACGCCACCGGCAGCGCCATCAGCTGGGTGATCAGTGCCGGGCCGCGGCTCCAGCGGCGGCCCAGGCGCAGCCCGTTCGCCGCGATCAGCGGGAGCGCGGCGAGGGCGAGCAGGGTCAGCCCACCGGTCTCGGCCTGCTGCGGGGAGTCGGGGTCGCCGGCGATGCCGACGAACAGCAGGGAGACGCCGAGCCCGGCCAGGGCCAGGCCTTCGAGCGCGGTCAGCGCCGCGGCGGCGGTCAGCCGGCCCGGCAGCGCTGCGGGCTCGGGGGCGGCGGGGGCTTGGGCGGTCGGCTTCTTGCTCACCCCAGCAGGGTATCCCCGCGCCCCCGGGCCCGGACGGTACGGTCCGGTATGGGCGGCATGGAGAGGGGTGGGTACTCTGGCGCTCATGCGTGCACTTCTCGTGGCCAACCCAGCAGCGACGACGACCAGTGCGCGCACGCGCGACGTCCTCACCCACGCCCTGGCCAGCGAGATGAAGCTGGAGGCGGTGACCACGGAGTACCGGGGGCACGCCCGTGACCTGGGGCGCAGGGCCGCGCACGAGGGGGTCGACCTGATCGTGGCCCTGGGTGGCGACGGCACCGTCAACGAGGTCGTGAACGGGCTGCTGCACGACGGCCCCGATCCGCAGGGGCTGCCGGGGCTGGCGGTGGTCCCGGGCGGGTCCACGAACGTGTTCGCCCGCGCGCTCGGGCTGCCGAACGACGCGGTCGAGGCGACGGGCGCCCTGCTGGACGCGCTGCGGGAGAAGCGCGAGCGGACGGTGGGCCTGGGGCTCGCGGCCGGCGTCCCGGGTACCGAGGACGAATCGGTTCCGGCGCGCTGGTTCACGTTCTGCGCGGGCTTCGGTTTCGACGCGGGCGTGGTGGGGCGGGTCGAGCAGCAGCGGGAGCGCGGCAAGCGTTCGACCCACGCGCTGTACGTGCGGCAGCTGATGCGCCAGTTCTGGGAGGAGCCCAACCGGCGGCACGGGACGATCACGCTGGAGCAGCCCGGCGCGGAGCCGGTGGCGGATCTGGTGCTGTCGATAGTCTGCAACACCTCCCCCTGGACGTACCTGGGCAACCGGCCCCTGTACGCCTCTCCGGAGGCGTCGTTCGATACCGCACTTGACGTATTGGCGCTCGACCGTTTGTCAACTCCGGCCGTCGCGCGCTACGCCACACAGCTCCTGACCTCGACTCCTGAGCGGGGCCCGCACGGCAAGCACGCGGTGTCTCTGCACGATCTGACCGACTTCACCTTGCATTCGAAGGTTCCGCTCCCTTTCCAGATGGACGGCGATCACCTCGGGCTGCGTACCAGCGTTCGGTTCACAGGCGTACGCCGTGCACTGCGTGTGATTGTGTGAGTGGAAGGGCCCAAAGTCCTTTCAGTCGAACGTTTACACGCCAGTCCACCCCCAGGAACTAGGGCTGTGACCTAGTAGACACCGACGAATCCAAAAAAACTTTCCGGAAGGGGTTGTATCCCCGTCCGAGGTTTGCGAATCTCTACATGGCGATCGGGACAGCCCGCACAACCCGGCACCCACACAGACCGCCAGAACCCCTCCACGAATCTTCGGACCGCACCAGGCGACTGGGCGTCGGCCCTTCCCTCACGGGGGGATTCGTGAAAGCGTTCACATTCACAAGCAACCTGTTCGCAATACAAGGAGATGGAGCAGCCATGGACTGGCGTCACAACGCCGTTTGCCGCGAGGAAGACCCGGAGCTCTTCTTCCCCATCGGCAACACCGGTCCTGCGCTGCTGCAGATCGAGGAAGCCAAGGCCGTCTGCCGCCGCTGCCCCGTCATGGAGCAGTGCCTGCAGTGGGCGCTCGAGTCCGGTCAGGACTCCGGCGTCTGGGGCGGTCTCAGCGAGGACGAGCGCCGCGCCATGAAGCGCCGCGCCGCTCGCAATCGGGCGCGCAACGCCACCGCCTGACATCGACTTTCGAGCCTCGAGCCGCAGCGCGTAGTACCCACACAAGCGCTCAGCAACGTGCTCTTGAGCCCCGGACCGGGAACCCCCGGTCCGGGGCTCAGTGCTGTGGGGGGCGCGGGCACCGACCGGCCCGTCACCCTCCGTGACGGGCCGTCGCGGCTACTTCTGCGGGCTGGCGGGGACGTCGAGGACGACCCGGGTGCCGCGCGGCTCGGCCCGGACCATGTCGAAGGTGCCGCCGAGCTCGCCCTCCACGAGGGTCCGTACGATCTGCAGCCCGAGGTTTCCGGCACGCTGGGGGTCGAAGCCCTCCGGCAGGCCGGACCCGTCGTCCACCACGGTGATCAGCAGCCGGGAGTCGGCGCGGCCGGTGCCGGAGCGGCTCGCCGACACCTCGACGGTGCCGCCCTCCCCGTGGGTGAAGGCGTGTTCCAGGGCGTTCTGGAGGATCTCGGTCAGCACCATCGACAGCGGAGTGGCGACTTCCGCGTCGAGGATCCCGAAGCGGCCGAGGCGCCGGCACTCCACCTTGCCCGGGGAGATCTCGGCGACCATCGCGATCACGCGGTCGGCGATCTCGTCGAACTCGACCCGCTCGTCGAGGTTCTGGGAGAGGGTCTCGTGCACGATCGCGATCGAACCGACGCGGCGCACCGCCTCGTTGAGCGCCTCGCGGGCCTGGGGGGAATCCATCCGCCGGCCCTGGAGCCGCAGGAGGGCGGCCACGGTCTGGAGGTTGTTCTTCACCCGGTGGTGGATCTCCCGGATGGTCGCGTCCTTGGTGATGAGTTCACGTTCGCGACGGCGGAGTTCGGTGACGTCGCGGCACAGGACGAGGGAGCCGATGCGGGTGCCCTTGGGCTTGAGCGGGATGGCGCGCAGCTGGATGACCCCGCCGTTGCCCTCGACTTCGGTCTCGCGCGGGGCCCAGCCGCTGGCGAGCTTGACCAGCGCCTCGTCCACCGGGCCCCGGGAGGGGGCGAGTTCGGCGGTGGTGTCGCCCAGGTCCTGGCCGACCAGGTCGGCGGCGAGGCCGAGGCGGTGGTAGGCGGAGAGCGCGTTGGGCGACGCGTACGTCACCACGCCGTCGGCGTCGAGCCGGATCAGGCCGTCGCCGACGCGCGGGGAGGCGTCCATGTCGACCTGCTGGCCGGGGAAGGGGAAGGCACCCGCGGCGATCATCTGGGCGAGGTCGGAGGCCGACTGGAGGTAGGTCAGCTCCAGCCGGCTCGGTGTACGCACGGTGAGCAGGTTGGTGTTGCGGGCGATCACGCCCAGCACCCGGCCCTCGCGGCGGACGGGGATCGACTCGACGCGGACCGGTACCTCCTCGCGCCATTCCGGGTCGCCCTCGCGGACGATGCGGCCCTCGTCGAGGGCGGCGTCGAGGAGCGGGCGGCGGCCGCGGGGCACCAGGTGGCCGACCATGTCGTCCTGGTAGGAGGTGGGGCCGGTGTTGGGCCGCATCTGCGCGACGGAGACGTACCGGGTGCCGTCGAGGGTGGGGACCCAGAGCACGAGGTCGGCGAAGGACAGGTCGGAGAGCAGCTGCCACTCCGAGACCAGCAGGTGGAGCCACTCCAGGTCGGTTTCACTGAGAGCGGTGTGCTGGCGTACGAGGTCGTTCATGGAGGGCACCTTGCGAGCGTACCCCGGGTACGGGGATGACTTTCCCCACGGCGAATACCCAGGAGTATCCAGGACGGCCACAGTCCGCGTACTGTTGGAGGAAGTGACGGGTCGGTAGGGCCCGCCATTGGATGGACAGGACAGATTGGTCTAGTCCACAATTGACTCAGACTTCCGCCCTCCCCGCACAGGAGGACGGAGCGAGGTTCCCGCGCGTTCTGCCCTGACCGCGCAGGCACCTCCCAACGGCCGCCGGGCACCGCACACCCTACGGCCGTGAGTACTCCGGGCTACGGTGCCGGGTGGGTTGAGGGTCCCGCCCTGCACCGTGGCCCAGAGGAATCCTTCTTGCGTGCGGATCTCCCCCCGCGGTGCGCGCACCGCCCGCGACTCCCGCCGCCCGCTCGCCGCGGCTCCGCCGCCCCGGTCCGGCTCCCGGACATCACCCAGGCCTCCCGCGCCTCCGCTGCGCGCCCCTGCCTCGACCCCGTTTGCGCGCACCCTCTTCAGCACCCTCTCCGGCCTGCCCCGTCCCGCCGGACCCGCCACCATGGAAGAGGGGCGGAAGGCCGCCTTCCGCAGGCGGGGCTCTGCTAGATTGGTCTATACCACAAGCGCCCCAACCCCTCCTCTCAGATCGGCAGGTCCAGCGTGGAAGTTGTCATCGTCCCGGACGCCAAGGCAGGCGGCGAGCTCATCGCGGAGGCCATGGCCGCCCTGCTCCGCCGCAAGCCCGACGCCCTGCTGGGCGTGGCGACCGGCTCCACCCCGCTGCCCGTCTACGAGGCCCTCGCCGCCAAGGTGGAGGCCGGCGCGGTCGACGCCTCCCGCGCCAGGATCTGCCAGCTCGACGAGTACGTCGGCCTGCCGGCCGGGCACCCCGAGTCCTACCGGGCGGTCGTGCTCCGCGAGGTCGTCGAGCCGCTGGGCCTGACCGAGGCCTCCTTCATGGGCCCCGACGGCTCCGCCGAGGACGTCCAGGCGGCCTGCGCCGCGTACGACCGGGCCCTCGCCGCCGCCGGCGGGGTCGACCTCCAGCTGCTGGGGATCGGCACCGACGGGCACATAGGCTTCAACGAGCCCTGCTCCTCGCTGGCCTCCCGCACCCGCATCAAGACGCTGACGGAGCAGACCCGCGTGGACAACGCGCGCTTCTTCGACGACGACATCGACCAGGTGCCGCACCACGTCATCACCCAGGGCATCGGCACCATCCTCGACGCCCGCCACCTGGTCCTGCTGGCCACCGGCGAGGGCAAGGCCGAGGCCGTGGCCCAGACCGTGGAGGGCCCGCTGTCCGCACTGGTGCCGGCCTCCGCCCTCCAGCTGCACCCGCACGCCACCGTCGTCGTGGACGAGGCGGCCGCCTCGAAGCTGAAGCTGGCCGACTACTTCCGCCACACCTACGCCGACAAGCCCGTCTGGCAGGGCCTGTAGGGACCCCCGTACGCAGAGAAGGCCGGGCCCCCCCCCCCCCGGGGCCCGCCCGCCCCCCGCCCCCCACCCCCCCCCCCAGACCGCCGCCCCGGCCCCGGCGCCCCCCCCGGGGGCCCCCGGCGGGGC
>NZ_JBEZKZ010000105.1:0-18935 GCF_040651895.1 Streptomyces sp. NPDC048352 | reverse complement strand
TGCAGGGGGGACCCTGTGGGAGAGTAGGACGCCGCCGAACAATCATTGTGGGAAAGCCCCGCACCTTCTGGTGCGGGGCTTTTCTGCGTTTACGGCCCTTTACGGGCGAGCGCCGACGCCTTCCTGTTCCTTCACCAGTCGGCGGGGTAGCTCTTCAGGCTGCTGGTGTCGAGCGTCCAGCGGCCGGCGGTGACGGTGTCCCCGAAAGCGTGGGGGACCTTCTTGCGGTAGCGGATGCCGTCGGGCCCTTCCGAGGGTTCGCTGTGCACCGTCACGGTCTTCTTGTCCCTGCGGGGGTCCACGACGACGTACAGCGGGACCCCCATCCTCGGGTAGTCGTACAGCTTGTCGCGGATGTCGGTCAGCGAGTTCGTACGGGAGACGACCTCCACCACCAGCAGGACGTCGCGGGAGTTCACGACCTTCGCGGTGTCGTCGGTGTCCTCCTCGGCGATGACCATGAGGTCCGGGACCTTCGTCAGGCCGGTCACCGGATCGCCCATGTTCGTGTCGCTGAGGGCCATCACCTCGGGTGTCTGCGCCTCGATCTGGCGGCGCACCCTCACCACGTTCAGTCCGTGGGGAGCCGTGGGGTTCATCATCGTGAGGAAGATCTGACCGTCGGTGGTCTGCACCTTCCACTGGTCTTCATGGTGTTCGGCCAGCTCCGAGAGCTGCTCCGCGAAAGCGTGCAGGCGGTGCATCTGCTCCGGGGTGAGGTCGGCCATGGTGTCCTCCTGGGATCGCCGAACACGAGCGAGGCTACAGGCGGCCCGCGGCTTTCAGGGCGAGGTAGGTGTCGGCCAGGGCGGGGGCCAGGTCGTCCGGGGTGGCGTCGACGACGTGGACGCCGTGGCGGCTGAGCTGCTCCGCCGTGCGGCGGCGCTGGGACTGGGTCTGGGTGGCGGCTGCGGCCTCGTAGGCGGCGTCCAGGGAGCCGCGGGACGTGGCCATGGCGGCGATGTGGGGGTCGGCGACGGAGGCCAGGACGACCGTGTGGCGCTGCGTCAGCTGGGGGAGGAGCGGCAGGAGGCCCTCTTCCACGGGGGCGGCGTCCAGGCTCGTCAGGAGGACCACCAGGGAGCGGCGCGGGGCGCTGCGCAGGATGGTGGAGACCAGGGTGCGGGAGTCCGTCTCGACCAGTTCGGGTTCGAGGCCGGCCATGGCGTTCACGAAGGCGGGGAGGGTGTCGGCTGCCGATCGGCCCTGGACCTGGGCGCGGAGGCGGCGGTCGTGGGCCAGGAGGTCCACGCGGTCGCCGGCGCGGGTCGCCAGGGCGGCCAGCAGCAGGGCCGCGTCCATGGCGGAGTCGAGGCGGGGCGCGTCGCCGACGCGTCCGGCCGAGGTGCGGCCGGTGTCCAGGCAGATCAGGATGTGGCGGTCGCGTTCGGGGCGCCAGGTGCGGACGGCGACCTTGTGCTGGCGGGCGGTGGCCCGCCAGTCGATGGAACGGGTGTCGTCGCCGGGTACGTAGTCGCGCAGGCTGTCGAACTCGGTGCCCTCGCCGCGGGTCAGCAGGCTGGTGCGGCCGTCCAGTTCGCGCAGGCGCGCGAGGCGGGAGGGGAGGTGCTTGCGGCTGGTGAAGGGCGGCAGGACGCGGACCGTCCAGGGGGCGCTGTGGGAGCCCTGGCGGGCCCACAGGCCGAGGGGCCCGTACGAGCGGACGGTGACGGCCGCGGCCTTGCGGTCGCCGCGCCGGGTGGGGCGCAGGCGGGTCGTCAGGCGGCGTCGTTCACCGGCGGGGACGGTCAGCTCGTGGCGGGAGGCGGCCGTTTCGGTGCCGGGGGGCCAGCTGCTGGGGGGCCAGGCGTCGCGGATGCGGGCGCGGAGCGTGCGGGTCCCGGGGTTGGTGAGGGTGAGGTGGACGTCGGCGGTCTCGCCGAGGCGGACGGCGGTGGTGCCCGTCCGGGTGAGCCGCAGGCTCCGTACGGGCGCGGCGAGGGCGCAGTCGACCGCGCAGGCCAGGGCGAGGGAGCCGTTGACCGCGAGGATGCCCGTCCAGCTCGGTTCGAGGATGCCGACGGGGAGGCTGCCGAGGGCCGCGAGCAGGGCGGCGCGTCCGGTGGGGGCCATCAGCGGGGGACGGGGACGTGGGTGAGGATCGCCGAGATGACGGAGTCGGCGGTGACGCCCTCCATCTCGGCTTCCGGGCGCAGCTGCACGCGGTGGCGCAGGGTCGGCAGGGCGAGGGCCTTCACGTCGTCGGGGGTGACGTAGTCGCGGCCGGTGAGCCAGGCCCAGGCGCGGGCGGTGGCGAGGAGGGCGGTCGCGCCGCGGGGGGAGACGCCGAGGGTGAGGGACGGCGATTCGCGGGTGGCGCGGCAGATGTCGACGACGTAGGCGGCGATTTCGGGGGAGACGGTGGTCTCCTCGACGGCCTTGCGGGCGGCTTCGAGTTCCCGGGCGCCGGCGACCGGGCGGATGCCGGCGGCGTGCAGGTCGCGCGGGTCGAAGCCGGCGGCGTGCCGGGTCAGGACGCCGATCTCGTCCTCGCGAGAGGGCAGGGCGACCGTGAGCTTGAGGAGGAAGCGGTCCAGCTGGGCTTCGGGGAGGGGGTAGGTGCCCTCGTACTCGACCGGGTTCATGGTGGCGGCGACGAGGAAGGGGTCGGGCAGCGGGCGCGCGGTGCCGTCGACGGTGACCTGGCGCTCTTCCATGGCTTCGAGGAGCGAGGACTGGGTCTTGGGGGGCGTGCGGTTGATCTCGTCCGCGAGGAGGAGGTTGGTGAAGACGGGGCCGTCCTGGAAGGAGAACTCGGCGGTGCGGGCGTCGTAGACGAGGGAGCCGGTGACGTCGCTGGGCATCAGGTCGGGGGTGAACTGGACGCGCTTGGTGTCGAGTGCGAGGGAGGCCGCGAGGGCGCGGACGAGGAGGGTCTTGGCGACGCCGGGGACGCCTTCGAGGAGGACGTGGCCGCGGCACAGGAGTGCGACGACGAGACCGGTGACGGTGGAGTCCTGTCCGACGACGGCCTTGGCGATTTCGGTGCGGAGCGCTTCCAGGGAGGAGCGGGCGCTGTCCGTGGTGGCCGTCATGAGGTGCGGACCTCTCTTTCGAGGGCGTCGAGGTGGTCGGTGAGCGCGACGAGTGCCGCGTCGTCGGCGGGGGTGGCGCCGAAGAGGGTGGTGGCCGGGTCGGGTCCGGCCGCGTGGGGCAGGCGGGCGGAGACGGCGGGGACGAGTGCCTCGGGGTCGTGGGCCCGGGCGGGCGGTACGCCGACCAGGGGGGCGAGGCGTTCGCGGGCGGCGGCGCGCAGCACGGTGGCGGCGCGGTCGCGTGCGGAGGCCTTGCGGTAGAGGCGGGCGCGGCCCTCGGTGGTCTCGGAGGCGCGGATGGCGACGGGCAGGTTCTCGGTGACGAGCGGGCCGAGGCGGCGGGCGCGCCAGAGGGCGGCGAGGACGGCGGCCACGGCCAGCTGGAGGAGGGCCCACAGCCAGCCGGCGGGGACGAGTTCGAGGAGGCTCTTGTCGTCGGCGGGGCCGTCGGGGGGCATGTCCGCGAGGGTGGGCAGGTACCAGACGAGGTGGGGGCGGGAGCCGAGGAGCTGGAGGGCGAGGGAGGCGTTGCCCTGTTCGGCGAGGTGCTGGTTGAGCAGGATCCGTTCGGAGCCGAGGAGGACGGTGTCGCCGCCCTTGGTGGTGCCGGGGAGTACGAGGACGGTGGGGTCGCCGTCGCTGGGGTAGCAGGCGGTGGCTGCGGGGAGGGCGGTGGTGTAGCGGAGGCCGTCGCCGGTGCCGGCGCGGCCGGCGGTGGTGGCGGCGGGCAGGGCGCAGCCGGGGTCGAGGTCGTCGCTGTCGGTGGAGGACTTCGCGTGGGCTGCGGGTGCCAGGTCGGGGAGGCTGAGGCCGGTGGGGGCGATGAGGACGGTGCGGCCGCCGGAGAGGTCGATGGCGGAGCGGATGGCGCGCCGCTGGGGTTCGCCGAGCAGGTCGGGGGCGGTGACGAGGAGGGTGGTGCGGGGGCCGGCCGCGGCGGCGGCCTCGTCGGCGTTGGTGACGACGCGGGTGGTGACGCCGCGTTCCTTCAGGAGCTGGGCGAGGGCGCGGCTGCCGTCGCGGTCGGCGGAGCGGGGGTCGAGGAGGCCGTGGTGGTCGCCCGCCTGGAGGCCGGCGAGGGCGAGGGCCGCGGCGAGGAGGATGCCGAGGGCGAGGAGCAGGCCGCGGGCGCGGGCCCAGAGCTGGGCGCCGGTGAGGGCGGTGGAGGTCGCTGCGCGCCGGTCCGTGCCCGGGCCGGCGGGGGGCGGGGTGGGGCCGGTCATGCGGTGGGTCCCGTCAGGAGCGGCTTGGCGCGTTCCAGGGTGAGGTCGAGGGTGCGCAGGCGGGCGTAGGCGTCGGCGTCGGCGGTGCGGCCGCCGTAGGTGACGTCGTCGAAGGCGCGGGCGGCGGTGCGGAGGCCGTCCGCGTGGGCGGGGAGGGAGACGGCGGCCTCGGCGGCGGCCTCGTCGGCGGTGCGGCCGGGCCGGGGGTCGAGGAGGGTGCGTTCCTCGAGCGAGCGGACGAGGGCGCGCATGCGTTCCTGGACGGCCTCGTTCCAGCGGCCGGCCGCGGCGTGGGCGTCGGCGGCGGCGCGGTGGTCGGCGGCGCTGCGGGGGCCCTCGGTGAAGAGGGTGCCGGCGGCGGCCGGGGTGCGGCGGGGGGTGCCGAGCCGCCACCACAGGGCGGCGAGGACCAGGAGGACCAGTACGGCGATGGCGAGGAGTCCGGCCCAGCCGCCGGGGGTGGCTCCGGAGGCGCGGTCGAAGAAGTCGCCGAGCCACTCCCAGAAGCGGTCCAGGGCACGCTGGAGCAGCCCCGGCTCGTCCTGGTGGTAGGCGGGCTTGGCCAGCTCGCGTTCGGCCGCCTCGCGGGCGGCGTCGCGCGGGGTGGTCAGCGGTGGTGTCTCGGCGGCGGGCAGCAGGGCCGTGGCGCCGGTGGTGATGAGTCCCCCCGTGCTCATCGGTGCGTCAGCCTCCGGGCCGTTCGGCGGCGGTGGGGGTGCCGTAGCCGTCGAGTCCGGCGGCTCGGGCGAGCTCCAGGTCGAGGGCCTCGCGGCGGATGCGCTGGTCGATGTAGAGGAGGGTGGTGACGCCCGTCTGCATGGGCACGGTGACGGTGGCGCCGACGACCCCGCCGATCGCGCTGATGATCAGGAAGGTCCAGCTCGTGGCGGCGGAGCCGTTGAACAGGCTGCTGATGCCTCCGGGGGCCGCGAACAGGGCGATGCCCGCGAAGGGCGTCACGATCACCATGCTGGTGATGGCGCGGATCAGCCAGGTCAGCAGGCTGATGCCGCAGATGCGCCACCAGGAGCCCTTGACCAGTTTGGCGGAGCGCTTGAGGGCGGCGACGGCCGTGCCGCGCTCCAGCATGAGCGCGGGCGGGGCCAGCACGAAGGTGACGTAGAACCAGGCCAGGAGCAGGAAGCCGACGGGGATGCCGAGGGCGGTGAGGGCGGCGCTGCCGGCGAGGATGCCGGGGAGCGTCGGGAGCCCGACGGCGGCGACGGCGCCCAGGAGCAGCAGGGCGATCAGGGCCAGCATGCGCGGTGCGAGGGGGCGTACGGCCTTCAGGGTGCCGGAGACGGTGGAGGCCTGGCCGAGGACCGCGCGGCTGACAACGGGCGCGAGGAGGGCGGTCACCAGGATCAGCCCGAGGATCTCCAGGTAGTACTGGAAGGCGTAGACGAGGGCGGTGTTGCCCATGACGCCGAGGGCCTGGGAGGGGGTGAGGTCCTCGTCCGCGACCGGGAGGCGGTCCAGCCAGGCGCGCTCGACGAGGAGCAGGGCGAGCTGGGAGAGGGCGGCGACGACCAGGCTGACGGAGAGCACGGAGCGCCAGTGGCCGCGCAGGGTGCCGACCGCGCCGTCGAGGATCTCGCCGAGGCCCAGGGGGCGCAGGGGGATCACACCGGGCTTGGCGGCGGGCGGGGGGCCGCCCCAGCCGCCGGGGTACTGGTACGGGGTGCCGGAGGCGGGGTGGGTTCCCCAGCCGGGGGCCTGCTGCTGCGCGGGCGGGGCCGGCTGCGGGGTCCGGGCGGGCGCGGGGCTCGACCACTGGCCGGCCGGCGGCTGGGCCGCGGACCACTTGCCGCCGGGGGTGCCGGTGCCGGGGTCGGCAGCGGAGCCCGGGCCGGATCCCGTACCGTCGGCGGTGCCGGGGTCGGCTGCGGAGCCGGACGGCTGAGCGGCCGGCCGGGCGGCGTCGGGGCCCTGGCCGTCGGACGGGGATCCGGGCGCGGCCCAGCCCGGAGAGTCGTTCATCGTCGCTCCTTCACGTGCACCTGCCGTGGCGGGCGCGCTGGTCGGCTGCCATCGTGCCATGGGGGAGCTCTGCTCGGACCGGCCGTCCCCCCGGATCCCGGGCCGCTCGCCCTTCAATTGTCGCGCGGATCCGGGGCAGACTGGTCGTCCTGATCTCCACGCAGGTCCGAGGGGCGATTTCCAGCCCTTTTGGCTGTGGGACAGCTCACCGCCTGGTAACGATTAGCTAATGGGATGATGTCAACCATGAAGGGACGCGTCCTTGTCGTCGACGACGACACCGCGCTGGCCGAGATGCTCGGCATTGTGCTGCGTGGAGAAGGTTTTGAGCCGTCGTTCGTAGCGGACGGTGACAAGGCACTGGCTGCCTTCCGGGAGGCGAAGCCGGACCTCGTGCTGCTCGACCTCATGCTGCCCGGTCGGGACGGCATAGAGGTGTGCAGGCTGATCCGCGCCGAGTCGGGCGTGCCTATTGTCATGCTCACCGCCAAGAGCGACACGGTGGACGTGGTCGTCGGCCTGGAGTCCGGTGCCGACGACTACATCGTCAAGCCGTTCAAGCCCAAGGAGCTGGTGGCCCGCATCCGGGCGCGCCTGCGCCGGTCGGAGGAGCCCGCGCCCGAGCAGCTGGTCATCGGTGACCTGGTCATCGACGTGGCCGGACACTCGGTCAAGCGCGACGGCGCCTCCATCGCGCTGACCCCGCTCGAGTTCGACCTGCTGGTCGCCCTCGCCCGCAAGCCCTGGCAGGTCTTCACCCGCGAGGTGCTGCTGGAGCAGGTCTGGGGCTACCGGCACGCGGCGGACACCCGCCTGGTCAACGTCCACGTACAGCGCCTGCGCTCCAAGGTCGAGAAGGACCCGGAGCGCCCCGAGATCGTCGTGACGGTGCGCGGTGTCGGCTACAAGGCCGGACCCAGCTGACGTGCAGCCCGGCAAGGCCCGGAGCGGCTCCCGCCGGGGAGCGCTGCGGGGCGGCCGGCAGCTCCGTCAGATCGCCGACGGAGCACCCGGCGGCCCCCTCCTGCGGCTGTTCGTACGCCTCGTACGCCGGCCGCTGCTCCCGGCTGTCCGGATCTGGCGGCGCAACATCCAGCTGCGGGTGGTCGCGGCGACCCTGCTGATGTCGCTCGCCGTGGTCCTCGCCCTCGGCTTCGTCGTCATCGCCCAGGTCTCCAGGGGGCTCCTCGAAGCCAAGGAGGAGGCCGCCCAGAGCCAGGCCGCGGGAGGCTTCGCGGTCGCACAGGAGAAGGCCAACACGCCCTTCGCCGCCGACGGGCCCGACGCCACCGACAACAAGGTCGGCCGGGACGCCAGCACCTGGATGAACTCGCTCGTCAAACAGCTCGCCAGCGGCGGCCAGACCGCCTTCGAGGTGGTCGCGCTCGGAGCCGGCACCGGCGAGCAGGCCGCCCCGGGCGCCCAGGGCGTCAAGGGCGCCCGCGCCTCCGGGAACGTCGACCCGACCGCGAGCGTCCCGCCGGCGCTGCGCCGCTCCGTCAACCACGCCACCGGCACTTTCAAGACGTTCTGGCAGATCCGGTACACCGCCGGGGCCGGGGAGAAGCCGCCGGCGCCCGCGCTGGTGATCGGCAAGCGGCTCACCGACATCAACGGCGACCCGTACGACCTGTACTACCTCTTCCCGCTGACCCAGGAGGAGGAGTCCCTCAACCTGGTCAAGGTCACCATCGCCACGGCCGGCGTGTTCGTGGTCGTGCTGCTCGGCGCCATCGCCTGGCTCGTGGTGCGCCAGGTCGTCACCCCGGTCCGGATGGCCGCCGGGATCGCCGAGCGGCTCTCGGCCGGGCGGCTCAAGGAGCGGATGAAGGTCACCGGCGAGGACGACATCGCCCGCCTGGGCGAAGCGTTCAACAAGATGGCCCAGAACCTCCAGAACAAGATCCAGCAGCTGGAGGACCTGTCCCGGCTGCAGCGCCGGTTCGTCTCGGACGTCTCGCACGAGCTGCGCACCCCGCTGACGACCGTCCGCATGGCCGCCGACGTCATCCACGACGCCCGGGTCGACTTCGACCCGGTCACCGCGCGCTCCGCCGAGCTGCTCGCCGGACAGCTCGACCGGTTCGAGTCGCTGCTCTCCGACCTGCTGGAGATCAGCCGCTTCGACGCCGGCGCCGCCGACCTCCAGGCCGAGCCCATCGACCTGCGGGACGTCGTGCGCCGTGTCATCGACGGGGCCGAGCCGCTCGCGGAGCACAAGGGCAGCCGCATCCGGGTCCTCGGCGACACCCAGCCCGTCATAGCCGAGGCCGACGCCCGGCGCGTGGAGCGGGTGCTGCGCAACCTCGTCGTCAACGCCGTGGAGCACGGCGAGGGCCGGGACGTGGTGGTCCGGCTCGCCTCGGCCGGCGGGGCCGTCGCCGTCGCCGTCCGCGACTACGGCGTCGGGCTCAAGCCCGGCGAGGCCACCCGCGTCTTCAACCGCTTCTGGCGGGCCGACCCCGCCCGGGCGCGCACCACCGGCGGCACGGGCCTCGGCCTGTCCATCGCCGTCGAGGACGCCCGTCTGCACGGCGGCTGGCTCCAGGCCTGGGGCGAGCCCGGCGGCGGGTCCCAGTTCCGCCTCACCCTGCCCCGCACCGCCGACGAGCCCCTGCGCGGATCGCCGATCCCGCTGGAGCCCGAGGACTCCCGGGCCAACCGCGCCCGCGCCGCCGCCGAGGCACCCCGGCCCGGCGGCGCCGGCGGGCCGGGCACGCGTCCCGGAGGCGGTGCCGAGCGCGCCGACCGCTCCCCGATACCGCCCAGGCCGGCGGTCACCACCGCCCTGCCGGTGCCCGCCGACCCCACGGCGCTGCCCGGCAACGGCTCCCGGGTCGTCGCCAGGCCCGCCGATCAGCCCGCAGCACAGGAGGATGGACCCGGTGGAGGACGCTGAGCGCGCGTCGGCAGGAGTACGGGGCGGACGGGACGCCGGGGGCGGGCGCGGTCAGCGGGCCCGCACGGGCCGACGGCACCGCGGCACCCGGGTGGCGCTGGCCCTGGGAGCCGTCGGTCTGCTGATCGGCGGCTGCGCCTCCATGCCGGACCGCGGCGAGATCCGCCGGGTGGAGGCCTCGCAGGGCGTCGACTCGCAGGTCCGCGTCTTCGGGGTGCCGCCGGCCGACAAGGCCAGCCCGGCCGACATCGTCGACGGCTTCCTCGAGGCCATGACCAGCGACGACCCGAAACTGGCCACCGCCCGCAAGTACCTCACCGAGGACGCCGCGAAGAACTGGCGGCCCGGCTCCGCCGTCACCGTCCTCTCCGCCGGCCTCGACCGGGTCCCCGTCCAGGGCGACAGGGAACCCGAAGAGCCCCGCTGGAAGATCTACGGCAAGAAGCTCGCGACCGTGGACGAGCGCAGCGCGTACCAGCCGGAGACCGGCGGCGGGCGCTACGAGGAGTACCTCCAGCTCGTCCAGGTCGACAAGCAGTGGCGGATCTCGACCCCGCCCAGCAACCTCGTCCTCAGCGAGTCCGACTTCCAGCGCATCTACAAGCCGGTCAACAAGTACTACTTCGCGGGCAGCACCCTCGTCGCCGACCCGGTGTACGTGCGCCAGCGCACCGACCCCGACACCCGCATGGACCCGACCACGCAGACCGTGCAGTCCCTGCTGGCCGGCCCCTCCAAGTGGCTCGGCCCAGTCGTCTCCACCGCCTTCCCCACGGGCAGCGAACTGCGCACGGGCACCAAGTCCCTCTCGTACGACGGCCAGAACACCCTGCGCGTCCCGCTCAACGGCAGCGCCGCCAACGTGGCCCAGCCGCAGTGCCAGAAGATGGCCACCCAACTCCTCTACACCGTCCGCGACCTGACGACCTCCAAGCTGGACCGGGTCGAACTGCTGCGCCCCGACGGCACGTCCTCGCTGTGCTGGGTCACCGGCTCGGCCGCCGCGGCCATCGCCAACCGGCCGCCGTCGCCGGAGCACCAGTACTACGTGGACAAGGACTACAAGCTCGTCCGGATGACCCTCGACGCCAACACCGAGGAGCAGCAGCCCTACAAGCCGGAGCCCGCGCCCGGCCCGCTGGCCACCGCCGCCGGCTTCAAGGTGGGGTCGGCGGCCGTGACGTACGACGAGAAGCGCGCCGCGGTCGTCTCCGACGACGGGCACGGCCTGTACGTGGTGACGCTGACGACGGCGGGGCAGATGCCGCAGGCCCTGCTGACCAGCAAGTCGGGCAAGTTCACCGCGCCCAGCTGGGACGCGCAGGGCGACCTGTGGGTCGCGGACCTCGACCCGCAGGGCCAGGGCCTGTGGCGGGTGCCCGGCGGGACCGGCACCCCGCAGAAGGTGGACGTCGCCGGGCTCGACGGAGGGCGGATCAGCGGGCTGCGGGCCTCCTCGGACGGGGTGCGCATCGCGCTGCTCGTCGAGAAGGAGGGCGGCCGCAGGAACCTCTTCATCGGGCGGATCGAACGCCCCGAGGGCAAGGGGGACGCCTCCCGGGTGTCGGTGCGCGAGCTGCGCCCGGCGGCCCCGCAGATGGCGGAGGTGACGGCGATGAGCTGGGCGCCGCGCGGCCGGCTGCTGGTGGTGGGCCGGGAGAGCGGCGGGGTGGACCAGGCCCGCTACATGCTGGCCGACGGGTCGCTGGTCGCCGCGAGCCTGCCGGGCGCGACGGGGCTCAACGGGATCGCGGCCGCCGAGGACGAGGCGAAGCCCGTGGTGGCCTCCTCCGGTGAGGACGGCATCGTGTGGCTGCCGCCGGGCGCGCAGTGGCGCACGGTGGCGGCGGGCGGCCGGGCCCCGGTGTACCCGGGCTGACGGGCGGGCGCCGTCCACAGGGGTCGCGGGGCCGGGTGCGGCGCGGCAGGGTGGACGCATGCGGGAGTGGTGGCGTGAGGTGGCCGGGCTGGTCCTGCCGGCCGACTGCGCCGGCTGCGGGGCGGCGCGCGTCGTGCTGTGCGCGGCGTGCCGGGGAGCCCTGAGCGGAGCCGGGGCCGGGCGGGTGCGCCCGGTGGCCCGGCGGGCGGGGCCGGCGGGGCTGCCGGAGGTGTACGCGGGGGCGCGGTACGAGACGGCCGTACGGGCGGTGGTGCTGGCGCACAAGGAGCGCGGGGCGCTGCCCCTGGCGGGCCCCCTGGGAGCTGCCCTGGCGGCGGCGGTGGCGCTGACGGGGGCGGGCGGGGCTGCGGCCGGGTCCGGCGAGCTCGCCCTGGTGCCGGTGCCGTCCGCGCGGCGGACGCTGCGGGCGCGCGGGCACGACCCGGCGCGCAGGATCGCCCTGGCCGCGTCCCGGCGGCTGCGCGGGGCCGGTGGGGCCGCGCGCGTGGCCCCCGTACTGCGGCTGCGGCGCGCCGTCGCGGACCAGGCGGGTCTGGGGGCGCGGGAGCGGCAGGAGAACCTGGCGGGGGCCCTGGAGGTGCGCCCGGGCGGGGCCGCGCTGACGGCGGGCGCTCGGATCGTGCTGGTGGACGACGTGATCACGACGGGGGCCACGCTCGCGGAGGCGGCCCGGGCACTGCGGGCGGCGGGGCTGCGGGCGGACGCGGCGGCCGTGGTGGCGGCTCCGGCGCGGTCGTTCGCGCCGGTCCGGGGACCGGCGGCAACCCGGACAGAGCAAAAATCTTGTGAATAGATTTGGAACCCCTGGGGAATGCGCATCGTTGCAGGTAGTAAGAGGGAACACCCACCTGATCGGAGGTACGTTTCGGTAGCGGGTGCCGACAACCGGCTATGAGAGATATGTTCGGTTGTGAGGAACTGGCGATCCTTCGGCCCCAGGCATCGGAGCACCAGTCCGTCTCTTTATTGGAATCTTCGTCAGTGCCTGCAGGGGGGCTCTCTCACTCCGAAGTCGGTGGGATGTGGATCTTGCCGATGGGGGAGGAGGAGGTGAAAGTCGCCAAGTCCGAGGCTCCGGTGTTCACCGGAGCCTGGTGCGAAAGGGAGACGCTTCGCCGTTGGTGGCGGAGGTCTCCGGGAACGGAGTTCTGCGTGGACATCGTCGTCAAGGGCCGCAAGACCGAAGTACCCGAGCGGTTCCGCAAGCACGTGGCCGAGAAGCTGAATCCCGAGCGGATCCAGAAGCTCGACGCCAAGGTGATCAGCTTGGATGTCGAGGTGTCCAAGGAGCACAACCCGCGCCAGGCCGACCGTTGCGACCGCGTGGAGATCACCCTGCACTCGCGGGGCCCGGTGATCCGGGCCGAGGCCGCCGCCGCAGACCCGTACGCGGCGCTCGACCTGGCACAGGACAAGCTGGAGGCCCGGCTGCGCAAGCAGCACGACAAGCGCTTCACCCGCCGTGGCACCGGGCGTATCCCGGCGGCCGAGGTCGCCGACCGCGTGCCGGGCGTCGCCACCCTCAACAGCAACGGCGAGCCGGTCTACGAGGACACGGAGGAGGGAATTCCGGTCAAGCGGATCGGATCCCTCGAAGTGCAGGGCGAAGGCCCGCTCATCGTCCGCGAGAAGACCCACTCGGCCCGGCCGATGTCGCTCGACCAGGCTCTGTACGAAATGGAACTGGTCGGCCACGACTTCTATCTGTTCGTCGACTCCGAGACCAAGATGCCCAGCGTCGTCTACCGGCGCCACGCGTACGACTACGGCGTCATCCACGTGGACCCCGACGGCGCGTCCAGCTCGGAGCCCTCGGGATCGGGCGCGGGCGGCGCGCTCGGAGGCTGAAATTCACCCCCTGCCCCTGCGGATCGCACGGCGTTCCGCAGGGGCACCTGTATGACTCGTATGAGCCAGATGGATTCCGCCGGATCCCCGCCCGGCAGGGCGGGCATGGAATCATGTCGGACAGTCAACCGGCGGCCGACCCCGCCGGATTGGCCCAGCAGCTCAGCACATGCAGGGGGAGGAACGATGGCGGACAGCTTCGGGCCGGCGCGCGGTGACGACGGCGGAGCCGGCTGTCGCGAGGCGGGGGACCCGGCCGGCGAGCCCATCCGGGTACTCGTGGTCGACGACCACGCCCTCTTCCGGCGCGGACTGGAGATCGTCCTCGCCCAGGAGGAGGACATCCAGGTCGTCGGCGAGGCCGGGGACGGGGCGGAGGCCGTCGACAAGGCCGCCGACCTGCTTCCGGACATCGTGCTGATGGACGTGCGGATGCCCCGGCGCGGCGGGATCGAGGCGTGCACCTCGATCAAGGAGGTCGCCCCCTCCGCGAAGATCATCATGCTGACGATCAGCGACGAGGAGGCCGACCTCTACGACGCGATCAAGGCGGGCGCCACCGGCTACCTGCTCAAGGAGATCTCCACGGACGAGGTCGCGACGGCCATCCGCGCCGTCGCCGACGGGCAGTCGCAGATCAGTCCGTCGATGGCGTCGAAGCTGCTCACCGAGTTCAAGTCGATGATCCAGCGCACCGACGAGCGCCGGCTGGTCCCGGCGCCCCGGCTGACCGACCGGGAGCTGGAGGTCCTCAAGCTGGTGGCCACCGGGATGAACAACCGGGACATCGCCAAGCAGCTGTTCATCTCCGAGAACACCGTGAAGAACCACGTCCGCAACATCCTGGAGAAGCTCCAGCTGCACTCCCGGATGGAAGCCGTCGTGTACGCGATGCGGGAGAAGATCCTGGAGATCCGCTAGCCGTTCCCCGGGCGGGGCGGGCCCGGCCGGCTACGGCCGCCGGGCGGCCAGCTCCGCCGAGACGGCAGCCGCCTCCCGGGCGTCCTGGGCGCGCTCCACCCGCACCTCCTCGCACCCCACCCACCGGGCGGCCTCCCACAGGGCCTCGGCCATCGCCCCCGCCGCCCCCGGCGTGGCCAGCGAGAGCTGGCGGGCCACCAGCGTGCGGCCCTCGCGGCCCGGGTCGACGCGCCCCTGGAGCCAGCCGCCGGCCAGCAGCGGCATCGCGAAGTACCCGTGTATCCGCTTCGGCTTGGGGACGTACGCCTCCAGGCGGTGCGTGAACCCGAAGATCCGCTCGGTGCGGGGCCGGTCCCAGACCAGCGAGTCGAAGGGGGACAGCAGCGTCGTACGGTGGCGGCCGCGCGGGACGGTGGCCAGCGCGCCGGGATCGGCCCAGGCCGGCCTGCCCCAGCCCTCCACCGTCACCGGCACCAGACCGGAGTCCGCGATCACCGCGTCGACCTGCTCCCCCTTGAGCCGGTGGTAGTCCGCGAGGTCGGCGCGGGTGCCCACCCCCAGGGACTGCCCGGCCAGTGCGACCAGCCGGCGCAGGCACTCGCGGTCGTCCAGGTCGTCGTGCAGGAGGGCGTCCGGCACGGCCCGCTCGGGCAGGTCGTAGACCCGCTTCCAGCCGCGCCGCTCGCAGCAGACCACCTCACCGGTGTCGAGCAGCCACTCCACCGCGATCTTGGTCTCGGACCACTCGAACCACTCGCCGCCGTTCTTCGCGCCGCCGAGCTCGGTGGAGGTCAGCGGGCCGTCGGCCTTCAGCCGGTCCAGGACCGCCCGCGTCGAGCGCTCCTTGTCCTGCAGGACGTGCCAGCGGTGGCCGCGCGCCCGGTTGGCGCGGCGGCGGAACGCGAAGTGCGGCCACTCCTCGATCGGCAGGACGCACGCCGCGTGCGACCAGTACTCGAAGGCGTGGCTGTCGCTCCAGTAGGCCTTCTCCACCGCCTCCCGGCCCACCGCGCCCAGGCGCGCGTACGGGATCAGCTCGTGCGAGCGGGCCAGGACCGAGATGGTGTCCAGCTGCACTGCGCCCAGGTGGCGCAGCACCCCCCGGACGCCGCCCCGGCGGTCGGGCGCCCCGAGGAACCCCTGCGCACGCAGGGCGATCCGGCGGGCCTCGTCGGCGGACAGCGAGAGCATCGTCATGCCGCGAGCCTAGGAGGTGGCACTGACAGCGGGCAGGTACGGAAGGCGGGAGGGCAGGCCGAGGTCGCCGGGGAGCAGGGCGGCGACCCAGCAGTCGCGCAGGGTGCCGCGCACGTCGAGCGCGGCGCGCAGGGTGCCCTCGACGCGGAAGCCGGCCTTCTCCGCGACGGCCCGCGAGGCGGCGTTGCCGACGGCGGCGCGCCACTCCAGCCGGCCGGCGCCGACCTCGGTGAACAGCCAGCGGGCGACCCCGCCGACGGCCTCGGTCACGTAGCCGCGGCCGCGGTGCTCCTCGACGGCCCAGAAGCCGACCTCGTACGCCTGGGGGCCGCGCACGTGCACGCCCACCGCGGCGACCAGCGGGCCACCGGCCCCGAGCCGCACCGCGAACCCGTACTCGCGGTCCTCGCGCCAGCCGCCCGGGGAGAGCTCGGCGACCCAGGCCCGCGCGTGCGCGCGCTCGTACGGGGAGGGCACGACCGTCCAGCGCTGGATCTCGGGGTCCTGGCAGGCGGCGTACACCTCCTCCGCGTCGTCGGGGGCGAAGGGCCTCAGCAGGAGGCGTTCGGTGGTCAGCGTGACGGGCTCCATGCAAGGGAGTGTGGCCGCCCCGGGTAACCCGGGCGAGGGGTTTTCGCTCCCACCGGCACCCAAAGCGTCCCCCGTACGTTCTCATTCCGGGCGCCCGTGCCCTGCGGACACGGCGGACCTCCCGACGCGACCACGTCCTCGCTTACGATGGCCGTTGCGGTGGGGCCCACCTGCCGTGCCCGGCTACGTAAAGTGCCCAGGCCCGACCGGCAAGGAGACAAACCTCGGTGTCCGTCTTCAACAAGCTCATGCGTGCAGGCGAAGGCAAGATCCTGCGCAAACTGCACCGCATCGCGGACCAGGTCAACTCCATCGAAGAGGACTTCGTCAACCTCTCCGACGCCGAGTTGCGCGCACTCACGGACGAGTACAAGCAGCGCTACCAGGACGGCGAGAGCCTCGACGACCTGCTGCCGGAGGCCTTCGCGACCGTCCGCGAGGCCGCCAAGCGCGTCCTCGGCCAGCGGCACTACGACGTGCAGATCATGGGCGGCGCGGCGCTGCACCTCGGCTACGTCGCCGAGATGAAGACCGGTGAGGGCAAGACCCTCGTCGGCACGCTGCCCGCGTACCTGAACGCCCTGTCGGGCCTGGGCGTCCACCTGATCACGGTGAACGACTACCTCGCCGAGCGCGACTCCGAGATGATGGGCCGCGTCCACAAGTTCCTCGGCCTGGACGTCGGCTGCATCCTGGCGAACATGTCGCCGGCCCAGCGCCGCGAACAGTACAACTGCGACATCACATACGGCACGAACAACGAGTTCGGCTTCGACTACCTGCGCGACAACATGGCGTGGTCGAAGGACGAGCTGGTGCAGCGCGGCCACAACTTCGCCGTGGTCGACGAGGTCGACTCGATCCTCGTCGACGAGGCCCGCACCCCGCTGATCATCTCCGGCCCGGCCGACCAGGCCACGAAGTGGTACGCCGACTTCGCGAAGCTGGTCACCCGCCTCACCAAGGGCGAGGCCGGCAACCCGCTCAAGGGCATCGAGGAGACCGGCGACTACGAGGTCGACGAGAAGAAGCGCACCGTCGCCATCCACGAGGCCGGTGTCGCCAAGGTCGAGGACTGGCTCGGCATCGACAACCTCTACGAGTCGGTGAACACCCCGCTCGTCGGCTACCTCAACAACGCGATCAAGGCCAAGGAACTGTTCAAGGCCGACAAGGACTACGTCGTCATCGACGGCGAGGTCATGATCGTCGACGAGCACACCGGCCGCATCCTCGCCGGCCGCCGCTACAACGAGGGCATGCACCAGGCGATCGAGGCGAAGGAAGGGGTGGACATCAAGGACGAGAACCAGACCCTCGCCACGATCACCCTGCAGAACTTCTTCCGCCTCTACACGAAGCTGTCCGGCATGACCGGTACGGCCATGACCGAGGCCGCCGAGTTCCACCAGATCTACAAGCTCGGCGTCGTCCCGATCCCCACCAACCGGGACATGCAGCGCAAGGACCAGCCCGACCTCATCTACCGGACCGAGGTCGCCAAGTTCGCCGCCGTCGTCGACGACATCGCCGAGAAGCACGAGAAGGGCCAGCCGATCCTCGTCGGCACGACCTCGGTGGAGAAGTCCGAGTACCTCTCGCAGCAGCTCTCCAAGCGCGGCATCCCGCACGAGGTCCTCAACGCCAAGCAGCACGAGCGCGAGGCCGCGATCGTCGCCCAGGCCGGCCGCCGCGGCGCGGTCACCGTCGCCACGAACATGGCCGGCCGCGGTACCGACATCAAGCTCGGCGGCAACCCGGACGACCTCGCCGAGGCGGAGCTGCGCCAGCGCGGCCTCGACCCGGAGGAGCACATCGAGGAGTGGGCGCACGCCCTGCCCGAGGCGCTCCACCGCGCGGAGGCGGCGGTCAAGGCCGAGTTCGAAGAGGTCAAGGAGCTCGGCGGGCTGTACGTGCTGGGCACCGAGCGGCACGAGTCGCGCCGCATCGACAACCAGCTGCGCGGCCGCTCCGGCCGACAGGGCGACCCGGGCGAGTCCCGCTTCTACCTGTCGCTGGGCGACGACCTGATGCGCCTGTTCAAGGCGCAGATGGTCGAGCGGGTCATGTCCATGGCGAACGTGCCGGACGACGTCCCGATCGAGAACAAGATGGTGACGCGCGCGATCGCGTCCGCCCAGTCGCAGGTCGAGACCCAGAACTTCGAGACCCGCAAGAACGTCCTGAAGTACGACGAGGTCCTCAACAGCCAGCGCGAGGTCATCTACGGCGAGCGCCGCCGCGTCCTGGAGGGCGAGGACCTGCACGAGCAGGTGCGCTTCTTCATGGACGACACCATCGACGCCTACATCGCCGCCGAGACGGTCGAGGGCTTCGCCGAGGAGTGGGACCTCGACCGGCTGTGGGGCGCCTTCAAGCAGCTCTACCCGATCAAGGTGACGGTGGAGGAGCTGGAGGAGGCCGCCGGCGACCGGGCCGGCATCACCGCCGAGTTCATCGCCGAGTCCGTCAAGGACGACATCCACCAGCAGTACGAGGCACGCGAGAAGGCGCTCGGCTCCGAGGTCATGCGCGAGCTGGAGCGGCGCGTGGTGCTGTCGGTGCTGGACCGCAAGTGGCGTGAGCACCTCTACGAGATGGACTACCTCCAGGAAGGCATCGGCCTGCGGGCGATGGCCCAGAAGGACCCGCTGGTCGAGTACCAGCGGGAGGGCTTCGACATGTTCAACGCCATGATGGAAGGCATCAAGGAGGAGTCCGTCGGCTACCTGTTCAACCTGGAGGTCCAGGTCGAGCAGCAGGTCGAGGAGCTCCCGGTGCAGGACGTGGCCCCGTCCATGGTGAAGGAGCCGGTGCCCGCGGCGCGCCCGGAGATCCGCGCCAAGGGCCTGGACACCCCGCAGCGCCCGGACCGGCTGCACTTCTCGGCTCCGAGCGTCGACGGTGAGGGCGGTGTCGTCGAGGGCGACTTCGACGCCGACGCCGACGGCGGGGGCGACGGCCTGACGCGCGCGGAGCGCCGCAAGGCCCAGAAGGCCTCGGGCGGCCGGCGCCGCAAGAAGTAACCGCGCTGACCCGCTGACCCGCTGGGGGCAGCACGCACAGCGGCCGGGGCCGGACACCATGGGGTGTCCGGCCCCGGCCGCTGTGCGGGTGGGTGCCTTCTGGCCGGGGGCTGGCGCCGGGGGCTGGGGTCCGCGGGCTGGGGGATGGGCGGTGGCCCCTGGGGCGGTGTCAGGGCTGGTTCGGGGGTTTCCCGTCAGTCCCATCGTCGTTCCGTGTCGGGCCGGCCTGTCAAGGGCGCTCGCTGCGCTCGCGTCACTGCGTGATCGCCTTCGGCGACCCTTGACAGCCCGTCCCGCCCCGGAAAGCCGAAAGAC
>NZ_JBEZKZ010000104.1:0-19029 GCF_040651895.1 Streptomyces sp. NPDC048352 | reverse complement strand
GGACGGCGCCGCGCCGGAGGGCGGCGCGTGCCGTCCGGCGGCCGCCAGCCTCCCGGCGGCCGCACGGCTGCTGGACGAGCTGGGGCTGGCCCGCGCCACCCCGGCCTCCCTGATGGCCCGCTGGGCGGAGGCCACCGACCAGGGCCAGGGCGTCGGCGGCCTCGCCGAGATCGTGCTCGGCGCCGGCCGGCGCGGGGCGGTCGGCGCGGAGCTGGTCCACGACGGCCCGCACCTGCTCGTGCAGGGTCCCGCCGGGAGCGGCCGCACGGAGCTGCTGCGCTCCGTCGCCGCCTCCCTGGCCGCGGCGGCCCGCCCCGACCGCCTCGGCCTGCTCCTCCTCGACGGCGCCGGCGGCGAGCGCGGCGACGGCCTCCTGCCGTGCACGGAACTCCCGCACGTGTCGGCCCACCTGGTGGCCTCGGACCCGGTGCGCATGCGGGAGTTCGCGCAGGCCCTCGGGGCCGAGCTCAAGCGCCGCCACGAGCTGCTGGACGGCGTGCCGTTCGCCGAGTGGCACGCCCGGCGCGAGGTGTCCGGCCGGATGGTCTCGCCCCGCCGGCCCAGCCCCGGTGAGCTGCGCGGGGACCTCGAATCCCAGCGCACCGGCACCCTGCGGCTGCGTGCGGCCGCCACCCGCACGGAGACGGCCGCCGGTCCGGGCCCGCTGCCGCGGCTGGTGGTGCTGGTGGACGACTTCGACGCGCTGGTGGCTCCGGCGCTGGGCAGTCCGGGCCGGCCGGCGGCCGGTTCGGTGGTGCGGGTGCTGGAGGCGGTGGCCCGGGAGGGCACCCGGCTGGGGGTGCACCTGGTGGTCGCCAGCGCCCGCCCCGAGCGGACCGCCGAGACCGAGCCGGCCCGGCTGGCGACGCTGCGGGTGGAGCTGGACGCGCCCGATCAGCCGGGGCCGGGCCGGGGGCGGCTGCTGTACGCCGACGGCCGGGCGGTGCCCTTCCAGGCGGGCCGGGTCACCGGCCGGATCCCGCGCACGGCGACCCTGAGGCCGACCGTGGTCCCGGTGGAGTGGGAGCGGATGGGCGACCCGCCGGCCCGCCGGCCGCTGCGCGAGCTGGGCAACGGGCCGACCGACCTCGCGCTCCTGGCCAGCGCCCTCGAACGGGCCTCCCACCTGGTCTCGGCGACTCCGGTGCCGTTCCCGGCCGCCCCCTGAGCGGCGCGGCTCCCCCGCGACGCGCTATTGCGGGGGTGCGCGGGTCGGCGTAGACCTTGTGGCACGCAACACACCACGAGCACGACGGCATCGGGGGCGAGACCATGCGCGTACAGCACGGAACCGGCCACACGAAACGTACGGCGGCCAGAGCCTGGGCGGCGCTGGCCGCGGCGGGCGCGCTCGCGCTCACCGCCTGCGGCGGCGGGGGCGCGGACGGCGGCGGCACGGGGGAGACCCCGCCGGCCGGGCAGCAGAAGCCGCCCACCGTCGACTTACCGAAGCTGCCCGGCGAGAAGCTGGAGGTCGCGGCCGTCTGGACGGGACCCGAACAGGCGAACTTCACCAAGGTGCTGAAGGAGTTCGAGAAGCGGACGGGTGCGAGCGTCACCTTCGTCCCGGCCCAGGACCCCATCGTCACCTTCCTCGGCAGCAAGATCGCGGGCGGTCAGCCCCCGGACGTGGCGCTGCTCCCCCAGGTCGGGGCGCTGGCCTCGGCGGTGCGCAACAAGTGGGCGCAGCCGGTGGGTCCGGAGGCCAAGGCGCAGCTGGAGGCGAACTACTCGCCGGGCTGGCGCACGCTCGGCGCGGTCGACGGCACCCAGTACGGCGTCTACTACAAGGCGGCCAACAAGTCGCTGGTCTGGTACAACGCGAAGGCCTTCGAGGCGGCGGGCGTGAAGCCGCCCGCGACCTGGAAGGAGTTCCTCGCGGCGGCCGACACGCTGTCCGCCTCCGGCACGGCGCCGGTGTCGGTGGCCGGTGCGGACGGCTGGACGCTCACGGACTGGTTCGAGAACGTCTACCTCTCGCAGGCGGGGCCCGAGAAGTACGACCAGCTCGCCCAGCACCGGATCAAGTGGACGGACGACAGCGTCACGCAGGCGCTGACCACCCTCGGCCAGCTGTTCGGCCGCAAGGACTTCCTGGCGGGCGGCCCGAGCGGGGCGCTGGCGACGGAGTTCCCGAAGTCGGTGACGCAGACCTTCACGGGCGGGGACCGGCCGGCGGCGGCGATGGTCTTCGAGGGCGACTTCGTGGCGGTGAACATCGCGCAGACCGAGGCGAAGGTGGGCGAGGACGCGCTGGTCTTCCCCTTCCCGGCGGTGGGCGCGAAGGCGCCGGTGGTGTCGGGCGGTGACGTGGCGGTGGCGCTGAAGCCCTCGAAGGGCGCGCAGGCGCTGCTGACCTTCCTGGCCTCGGCGGACGCGGCGCAGATCCAGGCCCGGGAGGGCGGTTTCATCTCCCCGAACAAGGCGGTGGACTTCTCCGCGTACCCGAACGACATCCAGCGCGGCATCGCGAAGGCGCTGATCGCGGCGGGCGACGACTTCCGCTTCGACATGTCGGACCGGGCTCCGGCGGCGTTCGGCGGGACGCCGGGTGCCGGTGAGTGGAAGGCGCTGCAGGACTTCCTGGCGAACCCGTCGGACGTGGCGGGGACCCAGGCGAGGCTGGAGGCGGAAGCGGCCAAGGCCTACGGGGGCTGACGCCGTGACGGCGACGACGGGGGGCCGCTCCGGTGCGCCGGAGCGGCGCCGGACGCGGGCCCGTGCGCAGGGCGGCGGGCGCCGGCGGCTGGTCGCGTTGGCGTTCCTGCTGCCGGCCCTGGTGCTGTTGGGGGCGCTGGTGGTGCAGCCCATCGGCTATTCCCTCTACCGCAGCCTCTTCGACCGCTCCGGGGACGGCTTCGTGGGGGCGGGCAACTACCGGCGGATACTGAGCGACCCGGTGATCCGTACGGCCCTGCGGAACACGGCGGTGTGGGTGGTGCTGGCCCCGGCCACGGCGACCGCGCTGGGCCTGGTCTTCGCGGTGCTGACCGAGCGGGTGCGCTGGGGGACGGCGTTCAAGCTGCTGGTGTTCATGCCGATGGCGATCTCGATGCTGGCGGCGGGCATCATCTTCCGGCTCGTGTACGACCACGACCCGCACCGGGGCGTCGCCAACGCGGTGTGGGTGGGGGTGCACGACACGTTCGCGCAGTCCTCGGCCTTCCCGGGGGCCCGTCCGGGCCGGGACTCGCCGCTGGAGCCCGCTGGCGGCGGCGCCCTGGTGACGCGTACGCCGGTACGGGCGGGCGTGCCGGTGCTGCTGCCGCTGGTCGGGATGGCGCCGGAGGCCCTGCCCGGGGGGACCCGTACGGCGGGGAGGGCCGCGGCCGCGGCCGGGAAGGTGACCGGCACCGTCTGGCAGGACTTCACCCGGGGCGGGGGCGGCACGGTGAACGCGGTCGACCCGACGGAGTCGGGCCTGTCGGGGATGCGTGTGGAGGCGGTGCGGGACGGCCGGGTGGTGGCTTCGGCGACGGCTGGGGCCGACGGCACGTTCACGCTGCCCGCCGAGGCGGACGGAGCGCTGCTGCGGCTGCCGGCGTCGAACTTCCGGGCCGCGTACGCGGGGGTGGAGTGGCTCGGCCCGGTGCTGGTGACCCCGGCGGTGATCGGGGCGTACGTGTGGATGTGGGCCGGATTCGCGATGGTGCTGATCGGGGCCGGGCTGGCGGCCGTGCCGCGCGAGCTGCTGGAGGCGGCGCGGGTGGACGGGGCGGGCGAGTGGCAGGTGTTCCGCAGGATCACGGTGCCGCTGCTGGCGCCGGTGCTGGTGGTGGTCCTGGTGACGCTGGTCATCAACGTGATGAAGATCTTCGACCTGGTCTTCGTGATCGCGCCGGGCGCGGTGCAGGACGACGCGAACGTGCTCGCGCTCCAGCTGTACCGCACCTCCTTCGGGACGGACGCCGATCCGGGGCTGGGCAGCGCCATCGCGGTGCTGCTGCTGGTGCTGGTGGTGCCGGTGATGCTGATCAACGTCCGCCGGATCCGGAAGGAGGCCTCCCGGTGAGCGCGCTGCGGCGCCTGGCGGGGAGCGTGGTGCTGCGCGTCTTCCTGGTCCTGGCCGCCCTGTTCTGGCTGCTGCCCACGCTGGGCCTGCTGGTGTCCTCGTTCCTGTCCCCGGGCGACCTGAACCGGGGCGGCTGGTGGCGGGCGCTGACCGCGCCGTCGCGGCTGACCGCGTCCAACTACGCGAACCTGCTGGCGAACGACACCATCACCGGCTCGTTGCTGAACACGGCCGCGATCGCCGTGCCGGCGACGCTGCTCGTCCTCGTCCTGGGCTCGCTGGCCGGGTACGCCTTCGCCTGGCTGGAGTTCCCGGGCCGGGACGGGCTGTTCCTGGTGGTGGTGGGGCTACTGGTGGTCCCCGTGCAGGTGGCGCTGATCCCGGTGTCCGAACTCTTCGGCTCCATCGGCCTGTTCGAGACGACGGCGGGCGTGGTGCTGTTCCACACCGCGTTCGGGCTGCCCTTCGCGGTGTTCCTGCTGCGGAACTTCTTCGCGGAGATCCCGCGCGAGCTGCTGGAGGCGGCCCGGCTCGACGGGGCGGGCGAACTGCGGCTGTTCGCACGGGTGGTGCTGCCGCTGGGCGGCCCGGCGATCGCCTCGCTCGGCATCTTCCAGTTCCTGTGGGTGTGGAACGACATGCTGGTGGCGCTGGTCTTCGCCGACTCCGCGCACCCGCCCGTCACGGTGGCGCTCCAGCAGCAGGTGCGGCAGTTCGGGAACAACATCGACGTCCTGGCGCCCGGCGCCTTCCTGTCGATGGTGGTGCCGCTGCTGGTGTTCTTCGCGTTCCAGCGGCAGTTCGTCACGGGGGTGATGGCCGGAGCGGTCAAGTAGCCCACGGGCAGCGCGGCGACCGGCTCCGACATGGGGTGTTGACGCTGCGTAACCCGAATGCCACACCCTGCGTAACCCGATCGCCGGGGGCGCGGTTCCTGGGCCATATGCCCGCGCCGACCCCTGGATGTGCCGTGCCCCGGTTCAGCGTCATCGTGCCCGCGTACAAGGTTCAGGCATACCTCCAGGAGGGTCTGGAGTCGGTCCTGTCCCAGTCGTACCCGGATCTGGAACTGATCGCGGTCGACGACGCCTCCCCGGACGCCTGCGGCTCGATCATCGACGAGTACGCGGCCCGCGACCCCCGCGTCACCGCGGTGCACCTGGCGCACAACCTCGGGCTGGGCCCGGCCCGCAACGCGGGCCTGGCCCGGGCGACCGGCGACTACGTCCTCTTCCTCGACGGCGACGACACCCTCGCCCCGGGCGCCCTCCAGGCCATCACCGACCGGCTCAAGGCCACCGGCTCCCCCGACGTCCTCGTCTACGACTACGCCCGCGTCTTCTGGACCGGCGAGGTCGTCCGCAACCGCCTCTCCGGCCGGCTGTCCGAGGAGGGCCCCGCGAGCTTCCGGCTCGCCGACCGCCCGGCCCTGCTCGGCATGCTGATGGTGGTGTGGAACAAGGCCTACCGCCGCGAGTACGTGGAGCGCGAGCAGCTCACCTTCCCGCCCGGCCTCTACGAGGACACCCCCTGGACCTATCCGGCGCTGCTGGCCGCCGAGTCCGTGGCCGTCCTCGACCGGGTCTGCGTCCACTACCGCCAGCGGCGCACCGGCTCGATCCTGACCACCACCAGCCGGCGCCACCTCGACGTCTTCGACCAGTACGAGCGGGTCTTCGCCCAGCTCGCCGCCCGCCCCGAACTGGAGCGCTGGCGCCCCGCGGTGCACCGGCGGATGGCCGAGCACTTCTGCGCCGTGTACGCCGACCCGCGCCGCCTGCCGCGCGCCGCCCGCGCCGAGTTCTTCGCCCGGGCCTCGGCCCTGCTGCGCCGCCACCGCGTCCCGGGCCGCGCCGGATCCCCGCCGCTGTCCCTGACCCGCACCGACCGGCTGCGGCACACCCTGATGCGGCTCGGGCTGCGGCGCGCCTACCGGCTCGGCTCCGCGGTCCGCGCGGCGGCCCTGGCCGCGGGCCGCGCGGGCTCGACCCTCGGGCGGGGGCTGCGCGAGAGCGCGCTGCGCCTGCACTACCGCGTGCAGCGGCTGCTCCCGCTGCGCCCGGAACTCGCGGTGTTCTCCGCGTACTGGCACGGCGGCTACGCCTGCAACCCGGCGGCGATCGAGGCTAAGCTGCGGGAACTGGCCCCGCGCATGCGGACGGCGTGGATCTGCGACCCCCGGCACAACGCCACCCTGCCGCCCGGGACGACCGCGCTGCGGCCCGGCTCGGCCGCGTACTGGAGCGCACTGGCCCGGGCCGGGTACCTGACCAGCAACGTCAGCTTCGACCGCGCCCTGGTCAAGCGCCGGGGCCAGGTCCTGCTCCAGACGCAGCACGGCACCCCCCTCAAGCGGGTCGGCCTCGACCTCCAGGACCGCCCGGCGGCCACCCCGACCGCGGACTTCGCGAACCTGCTGCGCGGCGCCGACCAGTGGGACTACCTGCTGTCCTCCAACCGCCACTCCACCCTGGTGTGGGAGCGGGCCGTACCCGCCTCCTACACCACCCTGGAGTACGGCTACCCCCGCAACGACGCCTTCCACCGGGCCACCCAGGCGGACGTCCTCGCCCTGCGCGAGCGCCTCGGCGTCCCGCCGGGCACCACCGCGGTCCTGTACGCCCCCACCCACCGCGACTACCGGCGCAGCAGGCCCGATCACCTGGACTTCGAGCGGGTCCTGCGGGACCTGGGCCCGCGCTTCACCCTGCTCGTCCGCACCCACCTGACCTACGCGGACAGCCCCGGCACCTGGGAGCCGCACCCGCGCCTGCTGGACGTCTCGGGCCACCCGTCGGTGGAGGAGCTGTGCCTGGCGTCGGACGCGCTGGTCACCGACTACTCGTCCCTGATGTTCGACTACGCGGCGCTGGACCGGCCGATCGTGATCCACGCGGACGACTGGGAGGCGTACGAGGCCGCCCGCGGGACCTACTTCGACCTGCGCTCCTGTCCGCCGGGCGCGATCGCCCGAACCGAGGACGAGCTGGTGGACATCTTCGCCACCGGCCACTGGCAGGGCTCCCGCTCGGCGCAGCTGCGCGCCGCGTTCCGCTCGCGCTTCTGCTCGTACGACGACGGCCACGCGGCCGAGCGCGTGGTGCGCCGGGTCTTCCTGGGGCAGAGCGCGCCGGTACCGGCCGTCATCCCGCTGGAGGAGCGCCGGCCCGCGCCCGCCGCCTCGGCCCCGGACCTCACCCCGCTCACGGCGGGGCTGTGGCCCTGACCGGCGCGGCGCCGCGGTCTCAGCCGGCGCGCAGCCCCGCGACCACCGAGCGGGCGAGCTCGTCGAGGTAGCCCGCCGGCACGGCGTCGCGTACCACCACCTGCCGCCAGTACAGCGGCCCGATCGCCAGGTCGAGGGCGCGGTCGGGGCACGCGGACTGCGGCAGCTCGCCCCGGCCGACGGCCTCGGCGACGATGCCCTCGGCGAGCCTGCGCTGCCCGTCGAGCAGCGCCCCGCGCACCGCGTCGGCGATCTCCGGGTTCCGGGCGGCCTCGACCAGCAGGTCGGGGATGACCGCCGACGCCACCGGGTGCCGCAGCACGTGTGACATCACCTCCAGCAGGGCCCGTACGTCGCCGTGGAGGGACCCGGTGGCGGGCACCGGGATGCCGTCGGCGGCGAACATCCCGACCAGGTCCAGGACCAGGTGGAGCTTGGACTTCCAGCGCCGGTACACGGCGGTCTTGCCGACGCCGGCGCGCCGCGCGATGCCCTCGATCGACATCCGGGCGAAGCCCACCGCGGCCAGCTCTTCCACCACCGCGGCGCGGATCGCCTCGGTCACGTCCTCGCGCAGGACGGCGGCGCCGGCGGGGGCGCGGCGGGCTGAGGGGGCGGCGGCGGGCTCGTTGGTCATGAACAGAGCATAGCGGCGCAGGACGGCACCCACCCGTGACGACGATACGGTTGCGTTCCGACGAACCACGCCCTACTGTCGCCGTAGCGACGATACGGACCCGTCCCGTCGTCATGTGACGCCCCCGTCGAAAGCGATCCCGTGACCACCGTGACCACCGCGCACCCCGCTCCGCCCTCCCCGGCGGAGCTGGCGGCCGCCCACGGCCTGACCCTCAGCGGCGCCCGCCCCTCCCTCCCCCGCTACGTCGCGCAGCTGTGGAACCGCCGCCACTTCGTGACGGCGTACGCCACCGCCCGCATGCACGCCACGTACAGCACGGCCAGGCTCGGCCAGGTCTGGCACCTGATGACGCCGCTGCTCAACGCGGCCGTCTACTACTTCGTCTTCGGCGTCGTGATGCGCGCCGGCAACGCCGTCCCCGACTACGTGCCGTTCCTGATCACCGGCGTCTTCGTCTGGGACTTCATCGGCAGCTCCGTCAACGCCGGCACGCGCGCCGTCCACAGCAACCTCGGCCTGGTCCGGGCCCTGCACTTCCCCCGCGCCAGCCTGCCCCTCGCCTCCGTCGCCCAGCTCTTCCAGCAGCTGCTGGTCACCATGGCGGCGTTGGTCGTCCTGCTGCTGGCCTTCGGCCAGACCCCCTCCGCGTCCTGGCTGATCGCCGTCCCCGCGCTGCTGCTGATGGCCGTCTTCTGCGCGGGCTGTGCGATGGCGATGGCCCGCATCGGAAGCAAGAACCCCGACGTCAGCCAGCTGATGCCGTTCGTCCTGCGCACCTGGATGTACTCCTCGGGAGTCATGTGGTCCATCGACTCCGTCCTCAGGACCGACGACCTGCCGCACTGGGTCTCGCTGATGCTCAAGACCAACCCGGCGGCCGTCTACATCGACCTGATGCGCTTCGCCCTGATCGACAGCTTCCCGGCGGGCTCGCTCCCGCACCACGTGTGGCCGATCGCCATCGGCTGGGCGCTGCTCGCCGGCGTCGGCGGCTTCGTCTACTTCTGGAAGGCAGAGGAGGAATACGGCCGTGGCTGACACCGGCACCCGCATCCCGACCGTCATCGCGGACGAGGTCCACGTCGTCTACACGGTGCACGGCGCCGGCGCCCGCAAGGGCGGCGCCACCGCCGCCCTCAGCCGGCTCCTGACGCGCCGGGCCGCCCCCGGCGTCCGCGAGGTCCACGCCGTCAAGGGCGTCAGCTTCACCGCGTACAAGGGCGAGGCGATCGGCCTGATCGGTTCGAACGGCTCGGGCAAGTCCACCCTCCTCAAGGCCATCGCCGGCCTCCAGCCGGTGGCGCGCGGGGCGGTGTACTCACACGGCCAGCCGTCCCTGCTGGGCGTCAACGCCGCCCTGATGAACGACCTCACCGGCGAGCGCAACGTGGTCCTCGGCGGTCTGGCGATGGGCATGTCCCGCCGGCAGGTCCGCGAGCGCTACCAGGACATCGTCGACTTCTCCGGGATCAACGAGAAGGGCGACTTCATCTCCCTGCCCATGCGGACGTACTCCTCCGGCATGGGCGCCCGGCTGCGGTTCTCCATCGCCGCCGCCAAGGACCACGACGTCCTGATGATCGACGAGGCCCTCGCCACCGGCGACGCCGCCTTCCAGCGCCGCAGCCAGGCCCGCATCGAGGAGCTCCGCGCCCGCGCCGGCACCGTCTTCCTCGTCAGCCACGGCATCGGCACCGTCCGCGAGACCTGCGACCGGGCGATCTGGCTGGAGTCGGGCGTCCTGCGCATGGACGGCCCCTCCGAGGAGGTCTGCGACGCGTACGAGGCCTTCACCCGCCGCTGACCGCCCGCGGCTCGCCCGCTCCCGCCGCGACCCGGGTGCAGCACCGGGACGCACCCGCACGGGCGACCTCCGGGGCCCCGCGCCGCGTGACGCGCAACCGGCGGCACCCGGCCGTGGTCCCCTGGGCCCGCATGCGCCGCGTCCGCCCGCGCGGCGGGAAAAGGAGACCCCCGTGCCCCGTACGGTCCGCCGGACCCGCGCCGCAGGCGTCGGCATCGGCATCGGTGCCGTCGTGCTCGCCCTGGCCGCGGCCGCGCCCGCGTCGACGGCGGCCGGACCCCCGGCCGCTCCCCCGCTGTCCCGGCCCCGGATCGTGACCCACCTCGACTTCGCCGCCGGTCAGACGCCCGAGAACATCGCCCTGGAGCCGGACGGCGCCGCCGACCTCACCTTCGCGTTCGCCCGCCAGGTGGCCCGGGTCTCCCCCAAGGGCCGCACCGAGGTCCTCGCCACCCTGCCCGCCGTCGGGCACCCCTCGACCCCGGTCGGCGCGGCCGTCACCACCGGGCTCGTGCGCACCGGCGACGGAACCCTCTACGTCGTCTACGTCACCGGCACCGAGGCGGAGAACGGCATCTGGCGCCTGACCCCCGACGGCCGCCTCTCCCACTTCGCCGCGCTGCCGCCGCAAGGGTTCGCCAACGGCCTCGCCCTCGACGAGGAGCACGGGGTCCTGTACGCGGCCGACTCGGTGCTCGGCGCGGTGTGGCGCGTCACCCTGGACCGCGCGGAGGTCACCCGCTGGGCCACCGGCCCCGAACTCGACCGGACCGCCTTCATCGGCGCCAACGGCATCAAGGTGCACCGCGGCGCCGTCTGGGTGTCGAACTACGACCGGGGGACCCTGCTCCGGATCCCCGTCACCCGGGACGGCGGCGCGGGGCCGGCCGCCGTCCGGGCCGGCGGCCTCACGACCGTCGACGACTTCGCGTTCAACGGGCCGGGCGACACGGTGCTCGCGGCCCTGAGCGGCACCGGCGAGCTGGCCCTGGTCCGCCCCGACGGCACCCACACCGTCGTGCTGACCGCGAGGGACGGGCTGTCCAACCCGACCTCCGTCGCCGTGCGCGGCCACAAGGTGTACGTGCCCAGCGCCGCCTTCGTCACCGGGCAGGATCCGAACCTGCTGACCGCCCGCCAGGACGAACGCCACCGGGGCCCCGGAACCTCCGCGCAGCACGACCCCCCGGGCCGCGGCCGCCCGTCCGGCCACGAGCTGCCCGGCTTCGAGAGGCCGGAACACCACCGGTGAACCGGACGGGCCGGGCCCGGGACCGCGAGGGTCCCGGGCCCGGCCCGTGTCCGTACGCCCCGGCGCCGGCCGGCGCCGGCGGTTACGCGTGCACGCGCAGCAGCGAGCGCATCGTCCGCATCGCCACCGACAGGTTCGCCAGGTCGAAGTCGTCCGAGCCCCGGATCTCGTCCAGGGTCGTCCGGGCCCGCCCCAGGATCGCCGCGTTCTTCTCCTCCCACGCCTTGAAGCGCTCCTCGGGAGTGGAGGAGCCGTTGCCCACGGACAGCACGTCGGCGGTCAGCGCCGCGTGCGCCGCGAACAGGTCCTCGCGGATGGACGCGCGGGCCATCGACTGCCAGCGGTCGGAGCGCGGCAGCTCGATGATGCGGTCCATCAGCTGCGTGATGTCCAGCCGGTCGGCGAGGTCGTAGTAGACCTCGGCGACGGACAGCGGGTCCACGCCCGTCCGGTCCGCGATGGCGACGATGTCCAGCGTCGGGAAGGCGGACGAGAAGCCGGCCACCTTCGCCGCGAGCTCCTCCGGCACGCCCTCGCCGGTCAGCTCGTCCATGATCGACTGGTACCACTCCAGGTCCGCGCCGCGCACCAGCTTCGGCAGCTCCGACCAGACCTCCGCCACGCGGGCACCGAACACCTCGATGGTCTCGGTGATCTGCAGCGGCTGCGGCCGGTTGTTCAGCAGCCAGCGCGTGCCGCGCTCCACCAGGCGCCGCGAGTGGAGCCGCACCCGGGTCTGGACGTCGGCCGCGACCTTGTTGTCCAGCGCCTCGACCGCGTCCCACACCTCGGCCAGGCCGAAGATCTCGCGGGCCGAGAGCTGCGCCCGCACGATCTCCTCCGTGGAGGCTCCGGTCTCCTCCCGCAGGCGGTGCAGGAAGGTCGAACCGCCGGTGTTGACGGTGTCGTTGACCAGCAGGGTCGTGATGATCTCGCGGCGCAGCGCGTGCCCGTCGATCTGCTCGGGGAACTTCGCCCGCAGGGCGGCGGGGAAGTACGCGTGCAGCAGGCGGCGCAGGTACGGGTCGTCCGGCAGCTCGGTGTGGATCAGCTCGTCCGCCACCGTGATCTTGGTGTAGGCGAACAGCACGGCCAGCTCCGGCTGGGTCAGGCCCTTGCCGGTGTTGAGCAGCTCGCGGATCTGCCGGTCGTTGGGCAGGAACTCCAGCTGGCGGTCCAGCAGGCCGTCCCGGCCCAGGCGGCGCATGAAGCGCTGCTGGGCGTGGAGCAGGCTGGGGGCCTGGGCGGCGCCGTTGGCCAGGGCCGTGTTCTGCGCGTAGTTGTTGCGCAGCACCAGGGTGCCGACCTCGTCGGTCATCTCGGCGAGCAGCTTGTTGCGCTGCTTGACGGTCATGTCGCCGTCCGCGACGACCGCGTTGAGCAGGATCTTGATGTTCACCTCGTGGTCGGAGGTGTCCACGCCCGCGCTGTTGTCGATGGCGTCGGTGTTGACCTTGCCGCCCTCGCCGCCGGCGCCGGTGCGGGCGAACTCGATGCGGCCCAGCTGGGTCAGGCCCAGGTTGCCGCCCTCGCCGATGACCTTGGCGCGGACGTCGGAGCCGTTGACGCGGATGGCGTCGTTGGCCTTGTCGCCGACGTCGGCGTGCGTCTCGGCGGTCGCCTTGACGTACGTGCCGATGCCGCCGTTCCACAGCAGGTCCACGGGGGACTTGAGGATGGCCTGCATCAGCTCGGCCGGGGTCATCTTGGTGACGCCCGCCTCGATGCCGAGGGCCGCGCGCATCTGCGCGTTGACCGGGATGGCCTTGGCGCTGCGCGGGTGGATCCCGCCGCCCGCCGACAGCAGGGCGGTGTCGTAGTCCGCCCACGAGGAGCGCGGCAGCTCGAACAGGCGGCGGCGCTCGGCGTAGGAGGTGGCCGCGTCCGGCGTCGGGTCGATGAAGATGTGCCGGTGGTCGAAGGCGGCGACCAGGCGGATGTGCTCGGAGAGCAGCATGCCGTTGCCGAAGACGTCACCGGACATGTCGCCGACGCCGACGACGGTGAAGTCCTGCGTCTGGGTGTCGTGGCCGAGCTCGCGGAAGTGCCGCTTGACGGACTCCCACGCGCCGCGGGCGGTGATGCCCATGCCCTTGTGGTCGTAGCCGGCCGAGCCGCCGGAGGCGAAGGCGTCGCCCAGCCAGAAGCCGTACGACTCCGCGACGCCGTTGGCGATGTCGGAGAAGGTCGCGGTGCCCTTGTCCGCCGCGACGACCAGGTAGGTGTCGTCCTCGTCGTGGCGGACCACGCCCTTGGGCGGTACGACCTCGCCGCCGACCATGTTGTCGGTGATGTCGAGCAGCGCCGAGATGAAGATCTTGTAGGAGGCGATGCCCTCGGCGAGCCAGGCGTCGCGGTCCACCGACGGGTCCGGCAGGTTCTTGGCGACGAAGCCGCCCTTGGCGCCGACCGGCACGATCACCGTGTTCTTGACCATCTGCGCCTTGACCAGGCCGAGCACCTCCGTACGGAAGTCCTCGCGGCGGTCCGACCAGCGCAGGCCACCGCGGGCGACCTTGCCGAAGCGCAGGTGGACGCCCTCGACGCGCGGGGAGTACACCCAGATCTCGAAGGCGGGGCGCGGGGCCGGCAGCTCCGGGATGGCCTGCGGGTCGAACTTCATCGACACGTACGAGTGCTGCTCGCCCGCGCTGTTGAGCTGGAAGAAGTTGGTCCGCAGCGTCGCCTTGATCAGCGTGAGGAAGGAACGCAGGATGCGGTCCTCGTCGAGCGAGGCGACCTGGTCCAGGGCCCCGTCCAGCTCCTCCAGCATGGCGTCGATCAGCTCGGTGCCGGCGGACTGGCGGCCGGGCGACAGCCGCGCCTCGAAGAGCGAGACCAGCAGCCGGGTGGTGTGGACGTTGTTGCGGAGGGTGTCCTCCATGTAGTCCTGGCTGAAGGGGGCGCCGGCCTGGCGCATGTACTTGGCGTACGCGCGCAGCACGACGGCCTGGCGCCAGGTGAGGCCGGCGCCCAGGACGAGGGCGTTGAAGTTGTCGTTCTCCGCCTCGCCGGTCCACACGGCCGCGAAGGCCTCCTGGAACCGCTCGCGCGCGTCGTCGCCGAGGTAGCCCGACGTCGCCGCGGCGTCGCCGCCCGTCGTGGGCAGCGGCATCCGCAGGCCGAAGTCGTAGATCCAGGCGCTGACCCGGTCGGTGCGGCGCAGCTCGTACGGCCGCTCGTCGGTGACCTCGACGCCCAGGCGCTGGAGGACCGGGAGGACCGCGGAGAGGGAGACCTGCTCACCGGTGCGGTAGATCTTGAAGCGGCGCTCGCCGGGGCCCGCGCCGACGGGCTCGTAGAGGGAGAGCGCGAACTCCTGGTCGCTGGCGGACAGCCGCTCCAGGTGGCACAGGTCGGCCACGGCCGCGCGCGGCGAGTGGTCGGCCTTGTAGCCCTCGGGGAAGGACGTGCCGTACTTGCGCATCAGCTCGGCGGCGCGCTCCTCGCCCAGCTCGGCGGTCAGCGCCTCGCCGAAGCCGTCGGCCCAGGAACGGGCGGCCTCGACCAGGCGGGCCTCGACGCGCTCGACGTCGGCGTCGGTCAGCGCGGGCAGCTCGGTGCCCTGCGGGACGCGGACGACGAAGTGGATGCGGGAGAGGATCGACTCGGTGTTCCAGGCGGTGAAGTCGACGCTGGTGCCGCCGAGCTCCTCCCGCAGGATGTCCATCAGGCGCAGCCGCACACCGGTGGTGAAGCGGTCGCGCGGCAGGTAGACGAGCGCCGAGTAGTAGCGGCCGTACTCGTCCTGGCGCAGGTACAGCCGCAGCCGGCGGCGCTCCTGGAGGTACAGCACGGAGGTGGCGATCTCGCGGAGCTTGTCGACCGGGGTCTGGAACAGCTCGTCGCGCGGGTAGGTCTCCAGGATCTGGAGCAGGTCGCGGCCGTCGTGGCTGGCGGGCGAGAAGCCGGCGCCCTCGAGGACCTCGGAGACCTTGCGGCGGATCACCGGGACGCGGCGTACGGACTCGGTGTACGCGGCGGAGGAGAACAGGCCGAGGAAGCGGCGCTCGCCGACCACGTTGCCGTCGGCGTCGAACTTCTTCACGCCCACGTAGTCGAGGTACGAGGGGCGGTGCACGGTGGCGCGGCTGTTGGCCTTGGTCAGCACCAGGAGGCGGTGCTCGCGGGCCTTGGCGCGGGCGTCCGCGGGCAGCCGGTTGAAGGACGGCGAGACGGGGTGCGCGTCCTCCTGGCCGTGGTGGACCGGGTCGGAGCGCAGGATGCCGAGGCCGGTGCCGGGCACGGCGGTCAGGGCGTCGCCGTCGACCAGGTTGTACTCGCGGTAGCCGAGGAAGGTGAAGTGGTCGTCGGCGAGCCAGCGCAGCAGCTCCCGGGCCTCTTCCTGCTCGTACTCGTACAGGTCGGGGGCGCAGGGCTCGTTCGGGAGGTCGTCGGCGATGCGCAGGGCGGCGTCGCGCATCTTCTCCCAGTCCTCGACGGCCTCGCGGACGTCGGACAGGACGCGCAGCAGGTCGCCGGTGATCTGCTTCAGGTCGGCCTTGTCGGTCTCGCGGTCGATCTCGACGTGGATCCACGACTCCACGAGGGAGTCGTGCGGGCGCGCGGTCTTGGGGCCGTGGGCGTCGCAGTCGGGCCCGAGGATCTCGATCAGCTTGCCGGTGACGTCACGGCGTACGACGACCTGCGGGTGGATCACGACGTGGATGCCGCGGCCCTGGCGGGACAGCTCGTTCGTCACGGAGTCCACGAGGAACGGCATGTCGTCGGTGACCACCTCGACCACCGAGTGGCTGGAGGTCCAGCCGTTCTCCTCGACCGTGGGGGTGTGCACGCGCACGCTCGCGGTGCCCTGCGGCCGGTTCTCGGCGAGCCGGTAGTGCGAGAGCGCCGCACCGAAGACGTCGACCGGGTCCCGGTCCGCGAGGTCCTCGGGGGCGGTGTGCAGGTAGTAGCGCTGGAGGTAGGAGAGCGTCGTGCCCCGGTCGGGCCGCTCCCCCTGCTCGGACCCAGTCGGAAGTAGCCCCCCGGCCGGGCTGTTCTCAGCTACCCGTGCCGCCCGCGCGAGCAGCTCGGCCTTTGCTTCGTCCAGCTTGGTCTGCATGTCCTCTGGCTCCTGTCGCGCGCCATTGCGTGACGTAGGTGGTGAAGGAAGGAATGACAAAGCGCCGCGATGAGGCGGGATGTCCGTCCGGATGAGTGGCCGACGCCGTGGCGTCGGAAGGGCCGCCCGGGAAGGCTTCGATGATCGGCAGGTCCCGGCGGCTGGGATCAGCGAAGGCCCGGCCACGGATGTGCGCCGGGCGCGGGCCGGGGGCGTCAGTGCCCCCGAGGACTATCGCGCTGATCACGGGTACAAGGCTATCTCGCCCCACCCCCCGGTCGTCATTCACTGCATCTGTACAAAACCGGGGGGAAAACCTGGACAGTCTGGCCAGCGACGTGGCCGGATCGGGGGGTGCCGACCGCTATCCGGCCAGCTCACGGGCCAGGGCCACGGCCTCGGCGAGGCTGTCCACGACCGGGACGCCGGCGGTCTGCAGGCTGGCCCGGCTGTGGGAGCCCCCGGTGTACAGCACGGCGCGCGCTCCGACGTGCTGCGCCGCCGTCGCATCGTCCACGGCGTCTCCCACGAGGACCGTACGGGCGGCGGTCACACCGGATGCCTCCAATGCCGCCATATGGCGTACGAGGTGCCCCGCCTTGGACGTGTGCGAGGGCCCGGTACGCCCGTCGACGCGCAGGAAGTGCCCGTCGATGCCGTAGCCGCGGACCAGCGGCACGAGCTTGTCGTGGGGCGCGAGGGACAGCAGGGACTGCGTGAGCCCGTCCGCCTGCCAGTCCCGCAGCAGCTCCCGCGCCCCGTCGGCGAGCCCCGCCTCCTCGGCGGCGACCCAGTAGTGCCGGTGGAACGCCTCGTCCATCACCACCCATTCGGCGTCCGTGGGGAGCCGGCCCATCAGCCGCTCGTAGAACTTCGGCACGGGCACGACGTACAGCTCGCGGTACCGCTCCAGGGTGATCGGGTCGAGGCCGAGCTCGGCGAAGGAGGCGTTGGTGGCGACCATGACGGCGTCGATGTCGTGCAGCAGGGTGCCGTTCCAGTCCCAGACGATGTGCGGTCTCACGAGAGCAGCCCCGGAATCTCCTGGACCCCGAACCAGAGCAGCTCGTGGTCCTCGGCGCCGTCCACGGTGAACTGCGCGTCGTCGTCCCCCGCGTCCGCCGCCTCCAGCGCGGACGCGGCGGCGGCCACGTCGGCCTCGGCGTCGTCGGCGTCGACGTGCACGGCGGCGGCCACGGCCAGCCGCACGGCGGCGGCCAGGGTGACCTGCCCGAGCGTCGCCCCGTCGAGGCCGGGCGCGGCGGTGGCCGCCTTGTCGTCGACGTCGAGCGCCACGACGACCCGCCTGCGCGGGGCGGCCGCGTCGGCGGCCAGCATCCGCAGCGAGGCGAGGGCGGCCCGGCTCAGGGCGGCGTACTCCAGCTCCTCGAGGTCGTCCGACACGTACCACTCCCGCAGCGCGGGGGTCACGGCGTACGCCCGCAGCGGAGCGGGCCCCAACTCGCCCGCCTTGTGCGCCTCGGCGAGCCCGGGGAGGGTCAGGGGGACGTACACGCGCATGGCCGGCTGCTTTCGGTAGTCGGAAAACGCCCCCAGGATACGACTGCGGGACCGCGGGGCGGGGTCCGGTCCGGGGGTGAGGGGCGGGCGCCCGGCGGGAGGCACGCCTACGGCCTCGGACCGCCGATCTCCACGGCGGCGCAGCGCCAGCGGCGGTCGGGGCCCTGCTCCAGGCGGAAGGCCATCGCCGAGACGCGGTCCCCCGTCGCGATGCGGGCGAAGGCCTCGATCACCCCGGGGCCGGGGTGGAAACGGCCGCAGTGGCGCAGCACCGGCCGGAGGCGGTCGCGCTGGGGTCCGGCGGGGGCCAGGGTGACCAGCTGCTCGTACGCCTCGCCGACCGTGAGGCCGAGCAGCGAGTGGACGGGACGCTGACCGCTCAGCACGGCCAGCAGGCGCTCCGCGAACCAGTCGTGCGGCGCCGGCCGGCGCACCGTCCGCGGCGCCCCGGCCGGGCGCCGCTGGTCCCGCCGCCCGGCGGGCCGGGTCCGGTCGGCCCCTCCGGGCCTGCTGCGGCTGCCCTCGCCGCCGATGGTGCCGCGCGTGGTGGTGTCCATGGCGTTTCCCCCGATCAAACCGGGCCCGGCGGGTACCAGGCGGTAACTTGATGCGGGATTTCTACGACCGCCGAACACGCTCCGCAACCGCCGACGGGCGCTGCTCACGACACCGTCCAGGTTCACCTATCCGAGTGGCGGCGCCCCTCCCCCAAGCCCCCGGGAACCCTCCGTCCGGCCCTCAGGTGGACGCCCTGAGCCCCGCCACGATGTGCTCGATGGGGTACGCCCCCGTCACCCTCCCGGCCCCACCCGGGGGGCCCAGGGGGGCGGGTTCCGGCGGAGCCGCGTCACAGCCGGTTCGGGGGTTTCCCGTCAGTCCCATCGTCGTTCCGTGTCGGGCCGGCCTGTCAAGGGCGCTCCTTCGTCGCGTCGCTTCGCGATGTCGCTTCGCTCCACCCTTGACAGACCAGCCCGCCCCGGAAAGCCGAAAGACTGCCGGGAAGCCCCCGAAAGAACGGTCACCAGGGACACGTCCGAGGAGCGGGTCTCTCAGGGACGAGGCGAGGGGCCAGGGGCCACAACCCCCACCGAACAGCGACCAGAGCGAGGCAAGCAGCCCCCAAACGCGCCAGATCGCTACGCGCTCCTCTTGGTTTGGCGACTGACGACCGTCTGGGGCCGCTACCCGCACCAAACGTTGATGAGAAGCCCATCCGGGACCGTCAGACTGCCGAACGTGCCCCTGATCAACGTCTGGTGCAGGTATCAGCCCACGGCAGCCGGCGGACGCCGAACCGAGAGAAGCGCGTAGCGATCTGGTGCGGACCCCGGCGCCGATCGCCGTGAGGGGGCCCGGATGCCCGGCAAGGCGACGCCCGGCCCCTCGTCTCATCCCTGACGGGGCCGCCCCTGTTATTCGTGCCCCTGTGACCGTTCTTTCGGGGGCTTCCCGGCAGTCTTTCGGCTTTCCGGGGCGGGACGGGCTGTCAAGGGTCGCCGAAGGCGATCA